>CAMYMR010000001.1:0-105309 GCA_947259285.1 uncultured Woeseiaceae bacterium
ACCAATTATTGGCATGCATCTTGCTCTTAGTTAGGCAGGACGCCTATCTACGCCAGAGGAACACGCATGTTACCGACACTGAATCTGCAACTTTCGCCGGTCGAACTGCTCGACGGGACCAATTCCACATCGCTGCAGCCATTATCAGACGCCGCCGGCGACGTCGAATCGGGTTTTGCGGGTGTCTTGCGCCTCCGCGTTGACGCGACGCTGGTAGCGGAAAGTACGGCTGGCGAACTTTTGCCGCAGGGCGGCAGTGAATTGCCGGTACTGGCCGACCTCGAACCGATAGAACTCGCGAATGAGTTGCTGCCGGCACCGCCGATTGCGTCCGGGCTGGTCGTACCTCAGTCCGAGCCCGGATCCATCATCGAGGCAGCGAACCCCCTCCCCGCTGATTTGGTCCTGCAGACACCTGTCCTCTATCCGCCGCTCGAGGGGCCGGTCCAAGTAGACGCGGCGCCATTAAATGTCGCGGCGCACGCGACGGGCAATTCGCCGGCGGCTATGTCCTCCCTGACGGTCACAAATACCGTTCGACTCGAATCGACGCTGCCAGTCGATCAGCAGAATCGCATTGATGCAGGGGGCAGGCCGGAGGGCAGACCCGCCGCTGCACTGTCGGTAACATTGACCAGTCTCGCGGCCAACGCGCGTGAAGCGAGTCCGCTCGCGTCGGTTGACGATAATCCGGCGCCGCTGCCCGCGACTGTCGGTTCTCGCGAACTGGGCCAGCTCCGCGCAACAGACAGGCGGACCGCAGCGATCGCCCTGACGCGCGCCAGCGCTGACGCGTCTGAGCGTTTGCCAACGGCGGAATTGAATCGCCGCCTGGATCATGCGGGGCTGCAGCGCGCCGACCGCGTTCCCGAGTTGACGGCAGAAACCCTGCAGCCTCGCGTATCCGACGGCCACCGTAACGTCCGATGTGACCTATACCGGCGCAATGCTGCAGAGTACCGATCTTATTGGCACGTCGGTCCGGGATTCGGCCTGGGGCAGCCAGCTGGGCGAGCGAGTAGTGATGATGGCGGGCAACCAGCTCAAGTCGGCAGAAATTCGACTGACGCCGGCCGAACTCGGGCCGCTCAGGGTTCAGGTCGCGGTCGACGATGGGGCCGCACACGTCACTTTCCATGCGCAGCATGCGGTCACCCGCGAGGCGATCGAACAAGCGCTACCACGACTCCGTGAAATGCTGGCCGAAACCGGTCTGACGCTCGGGCAAGCGGATGTAAGTGATCGCGGCGTTGGTGAGGGTGAACGGGACGCCGGCGGACAAGACTCGGTATCGAATCTAATGTCGGGCGACTCGGAAGAGATGAATGCCGATGCTGATCGCGAGACACGAGGACGAGTTACGACCTCGAACGGTCTGGTGGATACGTTCGCCTAGACCTGGATCGTCAAAAAACTGACAGATTTCGAGCCCTGCGCCGCGCAGCCGGGAAAGCGACGGTTTTTCGACGGCGTCAGAGGTCCATATCGATTCGAAGAAAATACCATAAGATATTGACAAATATAAGTAAAAAGTAGAAAAACCGAGCTTGGCATGGCGCTTGCATTATCCCAGTTAGTACAGATGGGAGTAAGTGATGGCTGAGCAAGACAACGACACCGAAGTCGCCGCCAGTTCCGGCGGTGGCATGATGAAAAAACTCATGTTCGCCGGCATCGGTCTCGCGCTGGTTGGCGCCGGAGTCGTCGGTGGCATGACGTTTTTTGGTGGCGAGACCCCGCCCGAAGGCGAAGTCGCCGCCGAAGAGGCCGAAGCGAGCGATGGACCCGCCTTGTACACCAGCCTGCATCCCCCGCTGGTCGTCAATTTCAAAGACAGCATCGGCGAATCGCACTTCATGCAGATCACGATGGAGGTCATGGCGCGCGACCAGAACATCATCAATTCCGTGCGTGAGCATACGCCCGTCATCCGCAATGCCCTGATCCTGCTCTACAGCAGCGCGGTTTACGAGGAAGTTACGACGCGCACCGGCAAAGAGAAGATGCTGGCCGACGGGCTCGCCGAGATCCAGAAGGTGATGACCGAGCAGACTGGTGAGCCGGGCGTTGAAGCCGTCTATTTCACCGCGCTGGTCATTCAGTAGGGCGCCCGGCGATGTCCGATCCCGTTCTTACAGACGACGAAAAAGACGCACTGCTTGACGGCATGTCGAGTGGAGAAATCGAAGTGCATTCGACCAGGGGACCGACCTACGCGGCGGTGACCCCGTTCGAAATAGGACCGCGCTCGAGAATCAAGACGAACAGCTATCCGCGCCTGCAAAGCCTCAACCGGCAGTTTGCGAGCCGCATGAGCAAACAGGCCGAAGCCCTCCTGAACGTGGATTCGATTGTCAACCTGGTCAGTACCGCCAACTGCACTTACACCGAGGCCTGTGAGAACAGTGACGGCCTTTCGCTGATCGTCGAGTTCTTCCCCAAACCTCTGGATGGATCCGCCTTTATCAGCCTCAGTGCCAACGCCGTTGGCAACCTTGTCGAGACATTCTTCGGAGGTCAGAGCAACGACCCGGCGGACCACGAGCCGGAATTCTTTACGCCAGGAGAAACCAGCGTTGCGACGCTGTTCGGCGAGGCAGTGCTCGCGGTCATAGCAGAGGTGTGGGCACCTTTGGAGAAATTAACGCCCGAGGTGGCCGGCACGCATCTGAGCTCCGGGGTCATTGACAGCATCGACGGCGGTGATTCAGTGATCTGCTGCGAATTCGACCTGGAATTCGGCGACAAACGGCAGAGCTTTCGGATCTTGTGGCCGGTAACGACGGTCGCAAAACTGCTGCCGGTCTTCGAGGGTCAGAAGCGCGATCGCAACGCGGCAGAAGACTCCCGTTGGCAGCGCTCACTACGATCACGAGTGACGGATTCGATCGTGAAGATTGCATCCGACGTCGGACATACGCGCATGACGCTGCGCGCTGTCGCCGATCTCGTTCCGGGCGATGTCATCAAAATCGGCGACCCCCGAGAAGGCACCGTGAGCGCGCGAAACGTACCTGTAATGACAGGTCGCTTCGGCATTCACGATGGCCGTTATGCAGTAGAAACCATCAACTGGCTGGAATCCGAACCCGGAGCGCCGGCCGCGCGCAACAAGTAATCAAGAGGAATTTCGACGATGGAAAGCGATACGCCGACACCCGGCAATGAAAACCAAGAGCAGGCGACGGAAGATTCATCGGGCGCGCCGCAGTACTCACCGGAGGAGCTCGAAGACGGTGGTGCCGCGACAGAGGGTGCCCAGGCCGATGTAAATCTCGACCTGGTTCTCGACATTCCCGTCGACGTTTCGCTGCGGGTCGGATCCACGGACATCTCCATTCGGGACCTCGTCTCGCTCGTCGAAGGGTCCGTTATCGCGCTCGATCAGGATGCCGGGGCGCCGATGGACGTGTTGGTGAACGGCACGCTCATCGCACACGGTGAAATCGTGGTTGTCGACGACCAGTACGGCGTACGCCTTACGGACGTCGTTACGCCCGCCGAGCGCATCGAGCAGCTCCACTAGGTTGTCGTCGATGCTTCGCGAGTTACTCAATTCCAGCGCGGTCAGTGTCGCTACCGATACCGCGCCGAATCTGCCGGTCACGCCCGGTCTCGGCGGCGGCGATGTCCTCAACCTCGGCGTCAGCATGCTGGTTGTTGTTGCCGCTATTGTCGTACTCGGCTGGTTGTATTCGCGATCGCGTTTCGTCGGCGGCGGCCGTAGCGATGTCATCAACGTTGTGGCGACCCAGGCACTCGGACCCAAAGAGAGGTTGCTGATCGTGGAAGTGGCTGAGCAGCAGCTGCTGGTGGGTATGACGGCGACTGGCGTTCAAACGCTGCACGTTTTGGACAAGCCCGTCACGGTGCCGGACACCGGCCGTGCGCCGACAGGATTTGCCAGTCGGCTGCGCTCGGCCGTTCAGGAGATTGGCAAGTGAGATGCCTGACGCTGATTTTCGCGCTGACCTTCGCCTGTGCCACAGCGGACGCGCAGACTGCACCGCTGGCACTGGCCGCCGATGCGGCACAGGGACAGAGCTATACGTTGAGCATCCAGATCCTGGTGCTGATGACGTTACTGACGTTGCTGCCGGCCGCGATTTTGTCAACGAGCGCGTTCGTGCGGATCATTATCGTGCTGTCGATTCTCCGGCAGGCGCTGGGTACCGCTCAGACGCCGCCAAACCAGGTACTGCTCGGCATCGCGCTGTTTCTCACCTTCTTCGTCATGTCGCCCGTGATCAGCGACATTAATCAAACCGCGGCGACGCCCTATATCAACGGCGAACTTTCGGCACCGGAGGCCCTGGCCAATGGCATCCAACCGCTTCGTCAATTCATGCTCGACCAGACACGCGACGGCGACCTCCAGCTGTTCGCTTCGATCGCCGGGCTGACCGACATCACGTCGGTTGATCAGGTGCCGTTCTCAATTGTGGTTCCGAGTTTCATGGTCAGCGAACTCAAGACGGCGTTTCAGATCGGCTTCCTCGTGTTTATACCGTTTCTGATCATCGACCTCGTGGTTTCGAGCGTGCTCATGTCAATGGGCATGATGATGCTGTCCCCCATGCTTATCTCACTGCCGTTCAAGATCATGCTGTTCGTGATGGTTGACGGATGGGCGCTGCTGCTCGGAACGCTTGCCTCGAGCTTCTACACCTGAGGAACCTGAACATGACCCCCGAAACCATAACAACGATTGGCCAGCAGGCGCTCTGGGTGACGATCATGATCGCGGCCCCGTTACTGGGGTCAGCGCTGGCGGTCGGACTGCTGGTCGGCATGATCCAGGCCGCAACTCAAATCAACGAAATGACACTGAGCTTCATTCCGAAGCTGCTGGTCCTGGTCATGTCGCTGGTTCTGGCCGGGCCCTGGATGCTCAGCGTCATCATCAATTACACGCGCCAGCTGATGGAGCAAATACCTTCCCTCATCTCGTGACGAGCGAGAAAGGACTGAGAGATGTTAGTGAGACAAGAACGTGAATATCGAAATTGCAATAGCACCACTGATCGAAGCGCTGGCGAACTATATATGGCCCTTCGTTCGAATCGGCGCATTTCTGATGGTGATGCCGCTGATCGGTGGCAGCTTCACCCCGGTCAAGGTCAGGCTGTTGCTAGCCGTCGCGCTGACGATTGCTATCGCACCACTGGTGCCACCTGCGGTGACGCAGGATGTGTTGAGTGTGGCGGGTCTGGTCACGATGATTCAGGAGATCGCAATCGGCGTCGCATTGGGATTCTTAGTGCAGCTTGTCTTCGACGCGATCGCGCTGGGCGCACAGGTGATCGCCATGAGCATGGGTCTCGGCTTCGCCGTCTTCTTGGACAGGGCGCGTGGGGTAAGCGTGCCGGTACTTGGACAGCTGTTCCTGATGCTGTCGATGCTGATCTTCCTGTCGTTGGACGGGCACCTCGCGATGATTCAGCTGCTGGTCGACAGTTTTCGGGCATGGCCGATCGCGGAGGGCGGCCTTACGTTGCCGGTGCTCTCCGAGCTGTTGGTCTGGACCGCGCAGCTGTTCATTTTCGCAATGAAGATCGCGCTGCCAGCGATTACAGCACTGCTGATCGTGAACCTCTCCTTCGGGATCATGAGCCGCGCCGCCCCAACGCTGAACCTGTTCGCGGTCGGCTTTCCGGTTGCCATGTTACTGGGCTTCGTGGTCATTTTTCTGAACATGGGCGCCCTGGTCGAGAACGTGACGTCCTTCATCGAGCTGTCGATTTTGAAGATTTCGCAATTGCTTGAAATGTGAATGCGGCGATAGCAGTGGAGCACGTGATAAGTGGCTGAAGAAGCGCAACAAGATCGTACCGAACAAGCGACGCCGAAACGTCGCGAGGACGCTCGCAAGAAGGGCGACGTCCCGCGCTCGCGGGAGTTGACCATGACAGGCGTGATGCTGTCCGGCGCGGGCGCACTGCTGCTGATGTCCGGCTCCATGGGCGGTCGGCTGGCCGAGGCGTTCGCCAGCGGTTTCTCGATAGAACGCGCGATGCTTATGGACGATCGCTACCTGGCCCCGGCGCTCGCGAAGATTGGCTCCAGCATGTTCCTGAGTCTTGCGCCGCTCGCCGCGGTGCTGCTGTGCGCCGTGTTTCTCAGTGCCGCCGTAATTGGCGGCTGGTCTTTCAGCCTGAAAGCGGCCGCCTTCAAGGCGGAGCGTCTTAACCCGCTGAAAGGCATAAAGCGCGTGTTTGGCGCCAACGGCCTTAATGAACTTGTCAAAGCAATGGCCAAGTTCTCCCTGGTCGCCGTTATCGGCGTCTCCTGGCTCTGGTATTCGGCGGACGATCTGCTGTCGCTCGGCCGGGAACCCGTCGGCCAGGCTATTCGCGATTCACTGAAGCTCTGTGGTGTTTCGCTGCTGGTCGTTAGTCTCGGCCTGATCGTAATCGCGGCCTTCGACGTACCGTTTCAGCTTTGGCAATACGAAAAGAAACTGCGGATGACGCGACAGCAGGTAAAAGACGAATTCAAGGAAACGGAAGGGCGGCCCGAAGTCAAAGCGCGTGTCAGGGCCATGCAGCAGCAAATCGCGACACGTCGAATGATGGAAGAGCTGCCGACGGCTGACGTGGTTATTACCAACCCGACGCACTATGCCGTCGCGCTGAAGTACGACGATACCAGTATGGGCGCACCGCGAGTGATCGCGAAGGGCAAGGATCTGCTTGCCAAACGCATTCGTGAAGTCGCACAAGAGCACGGCGTGCCGCTGTTCTCGGCGCCGCCGTTGGCGCGCGTTCTATTCCGTGTTGCAGAGATCGGTGACGAGATACCGGCGCGACTGTACACGGCCGTTGCGCAGATTCTCGCCTACATCTATCAGCTCAACGAAACACCGAGGCCGGGGCAGCGTCGGCCAGAGCCGCCCGTTCCCGAGATCGATGAGGACGATTTTCCAGGACCACGACGGTCGCGATGAGTGAGTAGCAATGGCGAATGACGCAACAAGCGGTTATCTGACCGATATTATTCACGGGCTCGGGCTGCCGTTCCTTGTGCTTGCGATGCTGGCGATGATGATGATCCCGTTGCCGCCGCTGGCGCTGGACGTCCTGTTTACCTTCAATATCGCGCTGTCTCTCGGCATCCTGTTGACGACCGTTTACATCAAGCGGCCGCTCGACTTCGGTGTGTTTCCGACGATCCTGCTGGTCGTCACATTGCTGCGACTGGCACTGAATATTGCATCGACACGCGTCGTCCTGCTCAACGGCCATACCGGTACCGGGGCGGCTGGCAAGGTCATCGAAGCGTTCGGCGAATTCGTTGTTGGCGGCAACTACGCGGTTGGCCTCGTTATCTTCGGCATTCTCGTCATCATCAATTTCGTGGTTGTCACCAAGGGTGCCGGGCGAGTGTCCGAGGTTTCGGCCCGGTTCACCCTCGACGCGATGCCGGGCAAGCAAATGGCGATCGACGCGGACTTGAATGCCGGCATTATCGACCAGGACGAAGCCCGTCAGCGACGCCAGGAAATTGGCGAAGAGGCAGATCTGTACGGCTCGATGGACGGCGCGAGCAAGTTCGTTCGTGGCGATGCTGTTGCCGGCATACTCATCCTGTTCATCAACATCATTGGCGGATTGATCATTGGCACGTCGCAGCACGACCTGTCGTTGTCGGCTGCCGTGCACAACTACACGCTGCTGACCATCGGCGACGGCCTGGTCGCACAGGTGCCGTCACTCCTGCTGTCAACGGCGGTCGCCATTATCGTCACACGCGTAACTCGCTCGCAGGACATGCGCCAGCAGATCTCCAACCAGCTGTTCGAGGACCCGCGCGCGCTGATCGTTACCGCCGCGATTGTGGGGATTCTCGGACTGATTCCGGGAATGCCGAATTTCGCGTTTCTGAGTCTTGCCGCGCTTTGTGCATTCGCCGCGATCCGTGTCATCCGAAATAAGAGGACAGCGCCAGAGCCCGAAGTGAAGCCGGTTGATCCCGATTCGATATTGCCGGATTTGAGCTGGCAGGACGTCGATCCCGTCGATCTGATCGGGCTCGAGGTCGGCTACCGCCTTATCCCGCTCGTTGATTCGCAGCGTAATGGCCCCCTGGTCGGCCGGATCAAGGGCGTCCGCAAGAAACTGACCGAGGAACTCGGCTTCCTGGTCTCGCCCGTGCACATTCGCGACAACCTGGACCTCGCGCCCAATGCCTACCGGATCTCGCTGGCCGGCGTGTCGATTGGCGAGAGCGAGGTGCATATCGACAAGGACCTTGCGATAAACCCCGGCCAGGTATTCGGCAAGATCAACGGCGTGGCTACAGAGGATCCGGCATTCGGACTCGAGGCCTACTGGATCGACGCCTCGCAGCGCGAGGAGGCGCAGATGCTTGGCTATACCGTGGTCGATCCGTCGACGGTCGTGGCGACCCATCTGAGCCAGCTGCTGCAGACGAACGCGCAGGAGCTTCTGGGGCACGAGGAGTGCCAGCAGCTCATGGATCGGCTCGCGTCGGCGTCGCCGAAGCTGGTCGAGGAACTGACGCCGAAGCTGCTACCGATGAGCGTTATCACACGAGTCCTGCAGAACCTTCTGGAAGAAAACATTCCGCTCAGGAACATTCGCAAGATCGCCGAAACCTTGGCGGAGCATGGCTCACGCAGTCAGGATCCCGACGTTTTGTCGGCGGCCGTACGCGTCGCGCTGGGACGATCCATCGTCCACAACGTAGCAGGGGCGCGGCCTGAGCTGCCTGTTTTGACGCTGGAGCCAGAGTTGGAACGAATCTTGAATGAGTCAGCACAGGATGGCGGAAATATTGGACTGGAACCGGCGATGGTTGAACGACTGCACCAGACACTGACCGACAAGGCACAGAGCCAGGAAATCGCGGGCGAACCTGCGGTATTGCTGGTAGCGCCACAAATACGGCCGTGGATGTCGCGCATGATGCGCAGCATTCGCAATCTGCACGTTCTCGCCTACAACGAGATCCCGGATGACAAGCGGATACAGATGATCGCGGCCGTGAGCTGAGTACGACTTAGGTCTCCTAAGGAAGAGCAAGGGTTGAAAGAGCGAAAAAGCAAGGAAATGAGCGAGTAAACGAACGAGGAACGACGGTGAAGATCAAGCGATATTTGGATAAGGACATGCGACACGTGCTGCGTCGGGTGCGCGAGGACCAGGGACCGGATGCGGTGATCCTGTCAAACCGACGTGTCGACGACGGTATCGAAGTGATTGCGGCAATCGACTATGACGAGGCGCTGGTCCGGCAAGCGATGGGGAGCCCACCCGACGACTGCGAGGATATCAGCAGCGACGCACTTGCAGAAATAGCCGAAGACGACGCTGCGACAACAGCTGCTGCGCCGGTTCAAATTGTCTCTGCCGAGCTAACGAAGCAGCCGGTCGCCGACGATTCGATCCGCCAGATGCAGGACGAACTGGCTTCCATGCGCGGCATGCTGGAAACGCAGCTGTCGGGGCTCGTCTGGAAGGACACTTGCCGGCGCTTTCCCCGGCATGCGCAGATATTGCGGAATCTCTCGCAGATCGGCCTGGCGCCGGATATCGCGAATATTGTCGTCAACCGTCTCGAGCCAACGAATGATTTAAAGAGTCTCTGGAGTGCGCCATTAACGACGCTGGCGCAGACGCTGCCGGTCGTTGACGACGAGCTATTGCAGCAGGGCGGTACGATCGCCCTTATTGGCCCGACCGGCGTTGGCAAGACAACGACTATCGCGAAAATCGCGTCACGATTCGCAATAGATAACTGGGCGGATGATATTGCGTTGATCAGTGCCGACTCCTACCGCATCGGTGCGAAAGAACACCTCAGCGCCTTCGCAAATATCATCGGCGCCAAAGTCTATTCAGCAACGAGTTTCGATGAACTGTCCGACGTTCTTGTACGGCTCAGGAACAAGAAACTGGTCCTGATCGACACCGAAGGTCGCAGCCAGCGTGACCGCGATCTTTCCAGCCGTCTTGCCGCCTACGGACGTAACGCTGATCGGGTCAAGTTCTACCTGACGCTTTCCGCCGCGACGCAGGAAGCTGCCCTCGATGAAACAATCCGCGAGTTCAATAAAGTTCCGCTGCAAGGTTGCATCGTCACGAAGATCGACGAGGCTGCGCAGCTCGGATGCGTTATGAGCGCACTGATCCGAAACGAGCTACCGGTGGCCTGGTTCTCCGACGGCCAGCGAATTCCTGACGATCTTCATCCTGCGGCGCGCAAGAAGCTCTGGCTCGTTAACCAGGCTGTCGAGTGTATGGAGGCCAGCCGACCGCGTATCGATGAGCGCAGGATGGCCGAAGATTACTCACGACAGAAGTTCGCCCATGTCCAGTAACACACAGCAAACGAATCTCAGACGCTTCATGAAGCGCAAGCCGGTCAAGGTCCTTTCCGTCTGCAGTGGCAAAGGCGGAGTCGGCAAGACGAATGTCGCGTGCAATGTCGCCATCGCTTTGGGCAATCGCGGCCGCAACACCTGCCTGCTGGATGCGGATCTGAGTCTGGCCAACGTCGACGTGCTATTGGGGCTGCAGCCGCGGTTCAACCTGTCACACGTTGTCAATGGCGAAGCGGATTTGCCAAGCACTATTCTCCGGGGTCCGGGGAATATTCGCATCGTGCCGGCGTCGTCAGGCAACTTCTGCATGACCGAACTCCCGGCAGCGGGGCAGGCGGGCATCATCCAGGCGTTCAGTGAGTTGAGCAGCCAGCCCGATGTCATGGTCGTCGATACGGCGGCCGGAATCTCTCCAAAAGTCGCGCGCTTCGTGCAGGCCGGCCAGCACCCTATCGTGGTCGTATGCGACGAGCCTGCAGCATTGACCGATGCCTATGCGCTGATCAAGGTGTTCAGCCAGAACTACGGAATTTCGCGTTTCCAGATCGTCACCAATCAGAGCCGCAGATCTCGCGACGGGCGGGAGCTGTTCAGAAAACTGTCACGCGTCACCGATACCTACCTCGACGTGGTTCTTCGCCATCTGGGAGACGTTCCGAGAGACGACTACCTGGTCAAGGCGGTACAAGAGCAACGCGCGGTCGTCGATGTTTATCCGAAAAGCGCATCCGGTACCGCGTTCCGGGAACTGGCCGCGAGCATCGATGCGCTCCCGGCGGCGCGGGAGGCCAGCGGCGGAATCGAATTTTTTCTCGAGCGTTTGCTGATGGCACAACAAGCATCGCGAGGTAAAGTTGCATGAACACCTACAGTAACGTCGCGAAGCGCAACGAGTACTCGGATGCCGACCTGGTCATGCAGCATGTCGACCTGGTAAAACGGATCGCTCACCATCTCGCGGCACGATTGCCATCGACCGTCGATGTAAATGATCTCATGCAGTCCGGGATGGTCGGACTACTCGAAGCGGCGGGTAACTTTGATGCGTCGCGAGGCGCAAGTTTCGAAACCTACGCGGGCATTCGTATTCGTGGCGCGATGCTGGACGATATACGCAAGCACGACTGGACGCCGCGGTCCGTCCATCACAAGTACCGGCAGGTCACCGATGCGATAAGCGCCATTGAGGCCGAGATGGGCCGAGCGGCCACTGCCGAAGAGATCGCTGAACGATTGGGCGTGTCGATCGACGAATATCACAAGATATTGGCCGATAGTGCCGGTAGCCGGCTTTTCAGTTTCGAAGAGGCGCTCGAAGAGCCGACGTTGCAGCGTAAACCGCCGTCGTCGGACGCACCGTCACCGGACCAGGAGCTCTATCAGTCGCAGTTCCGGACTCAGCTTTCCGAGTCGATCGACGAACTTCCGGAACGCGAGCGGCTGGTATTGTCGCTTTACTACGAGCAGGAGCTCAACCTGAAAGAGATTGGTGCCGTTCTTGACGTTTCAGAATCCCGCGTCTGTCAGATTCATGGCCAGGCTGTCATGCGGCTGCGCGCGGCAGCAAAACGGTGGAGCTAGAGGAATTCAGATATGGCCGACTATATTTCAGGCATCAAGCACATAACGCCGTCGTATCCGGTCAAGCCTGTGCAGCCTGCCCAAAAGGATCGGCAAACGGGTCGCCGACAGAAGCCCAAGTACGATCCCAAGGATGATGAGGACAGCGATGACAATGACGACGAGCACAAACCGACTATTGATGAGCATGTGTGATGACGAATCTTGAACCTTACTTCTTGTACCTGCTGCTAAGTGCCAATGCCGTACTCCTGGCAATCGCAAGCCTCGCGGTGCTGCGCTTCGAGTACCGCTGGAAGCGTATAGAACAGTTTTGGGACAGCCCAACCGGTACCGCGCTCGGCGACTCGGCGGACGACGAGATGCGAGCACAGATCGAGGCGACCAAAAGCCTGGAAAGACGTCTCGGCGAGTTGCAAAGGACCGTGAAGATTATGGACCTGAACTCGCCAAAGGAGACTCCGCCGGTCGAACGCAACCTGCCGATCGAAAACGCGATTCGCATGGCTCGCACGGGTGCCAGCGTCGAAGACCTGACGAGAACCTGCGGACTGAACTTCGGCGAGGCGCGCCTTTTGCAGAAGCTGCATGGACAGGCCTCGAAAACAGCAAGACCGCACTAGTCGAAGCTGGGCACGGCCTTCGAAGATAGCCGGTCGTGCGGGAGGATGATTGTCGACGAGACGGTCGCGGCACAGATGATGCCGACTTATCGTGACAAGGGAAAGTCAATACAGCTTTGCTCGCCTGAGAATTACAGAAGGCAGCCGCTTCTTACATCGCATCCATCTCCAGGCGGCGCATTCGCAGCGTTTCCGATTCTCGACTGAACATGTGCTGGATAAGGACTTCTCGTTGCGCCGGCGGCAGATTCAGGAATTCAACGGCAACGCCGTAAGGAAGGTCCTGGCCACTGGTGTCGGGCGGATCATCGAGGCGGACAACATGGCAAAACGTCTCGACGTAACGATTGTCCGTCGATAACAGAAACTGAATATACAGTTTGTCGCCGACCTTCAGCGGGCTCTTGCTGGAGAAGATCATGCCATCGGCGCTGACGTCGCAGGTCTGTGGCAGTGACTTGGCGAGACTCGCCTTCGTTTCGCGCAACGACGGCAACTGGTCAATCATGATATTGAGCTTGTCATTCAGCAAGGTCATGCAACGACCGATCTTGCCATGTTCGGCGCTGAGCAAGTACATCGCCTCGCTAAGTCGAGCCTCGATATCGACCAGCTTTGCCTGTGCCCCGTCGCTGATGCCGAGCTTGAGTTTGTAGTGCTCGAGGCCATTCTCGGCCGTCTCATCATCAATGACTTCGTACTTGATATAGACAGATTCGCTGACTCGAAAAGAGCGCCTGTTCTCTTGTCCCTTCGTCATGGTTTCACTTCCTCGATTTGGTCCGCCTCAGCGGAGGCTGCCGCGATGCTCATGCTGCGGTATTCATCGATTTCCTTGCCGCGCACGATTGCGACGTCCACGCGGCGATTCTTCGCCCGGTTTTCGCTGCTGTCATTGGGCGCGCGTGGCCGCGTGTCCGCGTGGCCGGTAACTATGATGTTTTCGGGGTTCAGCTCTGATGCCTGCAACAATTCGTGCGCGACGGAGACGGCGCGAGACGTTGACAGATCCCAGTTGGAGCGAAATCGTTCGTTGGAGATAGGTACATCGTCGGTATGCCCCGAGATGGTGACCTCGCCGCTGTTGTTATCGATCAGGTCTGCAATCTTGGCTAACGCCGGCATGAATGCCGGGCGCAAGTCGGCCATACCCGAATCGAAAGAGGCATTTTCCATGATATGAATAATCACCTTCATACCCTCGGTCTGAATGGAAACGTCGCCCTTTTTCAGCTCTTCTTTGAGGGCCAGGCGCAGGCGGCGTGCATGCTCTCGCGCTTTCTCGATTTCTTTCGCCTCGCGCTCGAGCGCGTCCAGCGTGTTCTTGTTGGAGTCGATGGTGAACTGGCGAACCTGCGGCAGGGCCGTCGGGTCAGGCCGTCCGGGGCTGAATTCCTGTGCCACCACGCTGGTTCCTTTCGGTATGGTGCGGACCTCGATTTCGGCCTGCACGCCAAACGCGTTTTTCATGGAACCGGAGAGCTGCTTGAACTTGGCCGCGTCCATTTCTGAAAAGGCCAGCAGCAAGACGAAGAAACACATCAGCAGGGTCATGAGATCGGCAAAGGTCATTACCCACGCCGGGACGCCGCCGCTTTCTGCTTTTTCGGGTGCCCCGTCCGACATGAATCATTACGCGGAGCCGATCAGGCTTCGCTCTCCTCTTCGGCACGCTTTGATCGCGGCAGATACGCTTCCAGCATGGCCGCGATGATGCGCGGATTCTGACCGCCCTGAATACTCAATAGTGCGTCTATGATCAGCGTCTTGCTGGTATTCTCCTCGCGACTGCGGACGGCCAGCTTGTCGGCGATCGGCAGGGCGAACATGTTGGCGAGAATCGCGCCGTACAGCGTGGTCAGCAACGCAACGGCCATGGCCGGCCCGATCTGTTTCGGATCGTCCATGTTCGAGAGCATCTGAACCAGGCCGATGAGGGTACCGATCATGCCCATCGCCGGCCCGACGTCGCCGATCGCTTTGAAGATGTCCTGCCCGTCGCTGTGTCGTTTCAGCGTCTCATTGAGGTCTTTCTGCAGCATGGAGCGAACGGTGTCGGCGGGGTGACCGTCAATGAGCAGACCCAACCCGGTCTTCATGAAATCATCGCTGATTTCCCGGTCCTCAAGGGCGAGCAGGCCGCCCTGACGAGCCGCTTTTGCGAGTTCGACCGACTCTTCGATGAGTTCCTCGGGATTGGAGGGCTTGTACAGGAATGCCTTCACGGCAATGGACGCGGCGCCCGCGAACTTGCCGAGGCTGAACTTCATCATCGTCACAAGCACAGTACCGCCCAGCACCACGAGCAGTGATGGCGTATTCACGAAAGTGCCGGCAGAACCGCCCAGCATGATCGACGTCAGTACGATACCGAAAGCGCCGATCAGGCCGATAAGTGTCGCCAAATCCAAAGTGTGTCCCTCCGTTCCCTGGGATCAGACGTATATCGTCTCTTCAGTCTTTATCGGCAGATTTGGCCGAGTCTTTAGGCCGATTGGCGTCCGGATTCGGGCGATTCGCCGGCCTCGGAAGCCGGCAGGAAGACCGCCTGGTCGCGGCCGCGGCCCTTGGCCTGATACAGCGCCTGGTCAGCTCGCTTCACCAGTTCGGCGACGGTGTCACCTTCGGTGATCTCGGTATAGCCAACGGAGCAGGCGACCAGCGCCTCGTCCGGAGCCGCCGAGACCCGGATATTTCGAGCATGCTCCAGAAACCGTTGGATCAACGGTTCACAGTGCCGGGCCGGCGTATCCGTCAGGATGACGGCGAATTCGTCACCGCCGTAGCGCGCGACGAAATCGCTTTTGCGAATGAACGATCGGGCGAGGCCGTCGCCGACTGCGCGCAGCACTTCATCGCCGGCCGAATGGCCGAGGGAGTCATTGATTTCCTTGAAGTTGTCGAGATCGACCATTACCAGGGTCACCGGTTGTTGCATGATGAAATGCATATTGACGCTTTGCGCGATTGCCGTATCAAAAGCGCCCCGGTTATAGGCGTCCGTCAGTGCGTCGCGCTTCATTTCTTCGCGTGCTTCGACGAGGTCCTGGCGAAGGCTCGACATGCGCTCATTGAGCTCCTGCAACTGCCGTTCGTAGGCCTCTTTTTGCTGGGCAAAGGTCTCGTTGACCTGGCTTACGGTTTGCGTCAGAGCGGCCTTGATCTGTGGCAATGCGCCGGCGGCGACGGCATCTTCGATGGTTTGCAGGCTTTCCCGGATACTGGTCTCCGTGGTCTCGTCGCGCTCGCCGATATTGCGAAGGCCTGCGACAAGATCGTCGACGACCTCCCGATAATCCTGCAACCGCCCGGTAACGAACGATTTTTCCGCATGCCGGCGGTCTGCGAAGAATCGCCGTACGCGCTCCCACTGCCGGGCGCCATTTTGAGACTGAGGGATATCGAACGAGGGTACTGCGGCGCCATTTTCGACGTGTCGCGCGATTTCGGCACAGGCGGTCGGAAAGGTCGTGGGATCGACGTCTTTGTCCAGCGGAAATGACTCGTCCCCCATCACCCGAATGACGCTGCCAAGCGTATCCAGCGCGCCGTCCGCAATCGATTCGATCGACACAGGTTCCTTGCTGTCCGACGACTCCGATCGCGAGCCGAAGATCTTCGAAACGAAATCCATAAGAGAATCTATCGGCGCTGGAGGTGCATTCTTTAGACCCTGTGCCGCAGGCAGCAGATGCCAGAAGCCATTCTAGACCTCGAACAGCCATCAATGTCTCAAAAAAGCTCCGGAAGTGTCAAAAAAGGACCAAATAAGGTTTTTTCGATGTTTCCTTATTACGAATGTGGTTTTCCAAGCCTAATATTGTGACAAGTGTGCGGACAATTCCGCATTTGGTCGGCAGCCCATCATATTTGAGCGCAGATCGGAAAAAGGCAATAGAAACAAACGTTAAAGAGAGGCAGTTTGTGAGCCGCGACTTTGGAAGCACGGCGTATTGATCGTCTGACAGACAGCGCCGGGGAGCATCGATTGAACAGCGCAGACAGCATGATAATGGTCGTGAATCGCAGCGGATCCGCGGCCGATAACCTGAAAGAGTTGATCGAGTTCATGGACGCACCAAACGTCTGCACTGCGACGCCGAAAAAATGGCAGGAACAGATCGGCGATAGCCGCCTCGAGGCCGTGTTCATCGGTCCCGACCTGAGTGACAGGGACATTCGGACTGTCGTTACCGAGATCGGCGAACTCGATCCCAACATACCCGTTGTTGTGATTACAGAAGATCTCAATCAATGAATACGCGCGATCTCGTCAAGGAATATCCCTGGGTGCGACTGCACTCCCTGAATTACCCGGTGCGACTTGACGCGCTCGGCGAAGTCCTCGCCGAGATTCGGGCAGCTCACAGTCACACGGACCACTCCGATCCTAAACCGCCCGGCAAGCAGCTCATTGGCAACAGTGCAGACACTGATATTGTACGGCGATTGATTGACCAGGTTGCGCCGTCGCTCGCGACCGTACTGATAAGCGGTGAATCGGGCACCGGCAAAGAGGTCGTTGCTCGTCAAATTCACGAGCGGTCCGGTCGTAAGGGCCCTTTCGTTGCCGTCAACTGCGGGGCAATACCCGAGAGCTTGCTGGAGAGTGAGTTATTTGGCCACGAGCGCGGCGCATTTACTGGTGCCGTTAGCGCTCGAGCAGGCCGCTTCGAACAGGCGAAGGGCGGCACATTCTTCCTGGACGAGATCGGCGACATGCCGACAGTCATGCAGGTAAAACTTCTGCGTGTTCTCGAGGAGCGAGTCATCGAGCGGGTAGGCAGCGCCGACAGTATTCCGGTCGATGTGCGACTTATTGCGGCGACGCATCGCGACTTACCGAAGCGCATCGAAGCCGGCAAGTTTCGCGAAGATCTGTACTACCGCCTCAGCGTCTTCCCCATCGAGATAACGCCGTTGCGCGACCGAACAGCGGATATCGAGCCCCTCATTGACGAGTTCATTCGACGCTTGCGTGCGGAAGAATCGATAACGCTGCAAATTGCCCGAGACGCCATGGAGGTCCTCGAAAACTACTCCTGGCCAGGCAACGTCCGAGAACTATCTAATCTCATCGAACGACTGGTCGTGATTAAACCGAATGGCATTGTAAAAGAACGTGATTTGCCGTGGCCGATCGTCGAACGTCAGGAGGAGGCCTCTGACAAGACAGAGGTAGTGAGTAGTAGTCTGACCGCGGTGTCCGGTGGCGTTCACGTGAATCTGCCGAGCGGGGGATTGGACCTGAAGCAGTACCTGGCGAAAATCGAACAGGACATGATAAATCAGGCGCTGCTCGAGTCCGGTGGTGTGGTGCAGCGTGCGGCAGAGTTGCTGGGTGTCGGACGGACGACGCTGGTCGAGAAGATTCGCCGTTACCAGATCAATACGCCAAAAAAATCGACCCACTAGACCTGCGGGTCATATTGTTAGAGTACCTGTTTGCAGTGCGGGCAAACCTTCTGTTGGCTGATTGCCAGCCGAACCCGCCCTTCGTCCAGAATCTGACTCGCCGTGTGCTTGCCGAGCCCCAGGTCGACTCGAAGCGCTTCGAGATCGTCAATCTCGTCTTCGGTGAGCACACCATCGTCGAGCGCTTCGGCGGCCTTGCCTTCGTAAACCGCCGTGCTGACCTGCAGCTGCTGGGTATAGCCGCTGGCCAGGATACTGGTCGGCAACGCGACCATGCCGATACCGACGACCGTGATCAGCGCGCCAAAGATTTTTCCACCAACCGTGACCGGGGTCACGTCGCCATAGCCAACGGTGGTCAGTGTAGCGAACGCCCACCACATTGCGGCCGGTATGCTGCCGAAATCATCAGGCTGCGATTCACGTTCGAAGTAGTACATGCCTGAGGCGGCAAGCAGCATTACGGTCAACAGGATCAGGAACGCGGCCGAGAGCGCCCGGCCGTTCTCCCGAAACGTGATGAACACCATATTCATGGCGGCCGAGTAGCGGGTCAGCTTCAGGACGCGCAGCAGCCGCACGGCACGAAGAAAACGCATGTCTACGCTGCCGGTGAGGCCAAAAGCGAGCAGGTAGAAGGGCAAGATTGCGATGAGGTCAATGATGGCGTGAAACGACGTCATGTATTGAAGCCGCGCGTAAAACGGCGTGCGATTCGCTTCTTGCTCGCCCTCGACAGAACTCCAGGTTCGAAGCAGGTACTCGACCGTAAACACGGCTACCGTGAATACCTCGAAAATCGCGAATACTTCGTAGTACCTGGATTCCATGAAGGGCATGGACTCGAGGATCACCGCCAACACGCTGCCAGCGATCAGCGCGATAAGGAAAACATCTACGGTTTTGCTAAGTCCGGAATTGCCCTGCGACGTCTCGAGTATGCGGTAAACATGCTGCCGCAGCGTTTGTGGCGGAACGCTGGGTTTCGTCGTCGTTGATACAGATCCATGCACAAAGCTGGCCCCGAAGCCTCTTCTTACTGCTCGGTAACGGCTGATGCCAGCTGATCTTTAGTTCCTGCCAGCCATTCAAGTCAATGCTCACAACGCCGATACCCGAGGAGTAGCGCTGCGCCTTTCAATTCGAGTGGTGTTGCCTGCCTACAGCACGCGAGGGAAACAAATAGATGACCATAACGTCGGTACGTGCCATACGGGACATGAAATCCAGCAAACCGCTGGTCGAGCGACTGCTGGCGACCGGACTGATCGGCGAGGATCAGCTGCAGCGAGCACTTCGTGCGAAGCGAACCGACAAGGAGCCACTCGGAAAAGTCCTGGTCCGGCTCGGTATGATCAGCGAGAGCGTCCTTCGCGATACGCTTAAAGATCTGATTGGAGACTCCGGCATTGACCTGCGTGCAGCGCTACTTGATCGACGCACGCTCGCGCTGGTATCCAAAGAAATCGCCATTCGGCACCGCATTTTGCCGATCGATTTCGACCACAACGACCAACTCTTGACGTTGGCGGTGTCAGACGATTCTGACGTTACCGCGATCGCCGAGATTGCAACGCTACTGGACAGTGGTATTGGACTTGAGACATGCGTCGTCAGTGAAGCGGATATCAGATTTGCGATCGGCAAATTCTACGAACACGACTTGTCCATACCCGGCATCTTGCGGGAGATCGACTCGATTGATGCCGATAACCTGGATCCTTCCTGCGCGGATGGTGCATACAGTCACCCTGTGAACCGTCTGGTCGACGCAATTCTCGCCGACGCGGTCAGTCGCGATGCATCGTGCGTGCACTTTGAACCCGAATACGGATTTCTTCGCGTGCGCTACCGAAGTGATGGCGTGCTTCGGCAAATGATGGCGCTGCCCAAAAACTACTGGCCGGGTATCGCGGCGCGCTTACTTTCGATGTCCGGGCTCGATGCGGGCGAGGACGCTTCGGCAAGGGATGGGCGTTTCACTGTAGCGCTTGGAACGCGCCGATACGGGTTTCATATCTTCTGCCAGGAGACAACGCACGGAAAACGGCTGATCGCACGAATAAACGAGCTTGATCGGGAAATCGTGCCGCTCGAACAGCTCGGGCTTGCGAACGGCGCTCTGGCGACACTGCGGTTGATGATCGCGCGTCCTGCCGGCCTGATCATCGTTGCCGGCCCACATGACAGTGGCAAGACGACGACGCTGTATTCAATGCTCTGTTATCGCAACGATGAGTCCGTCAGCGTGGTGACCATCGAAGACCCGGCCAGGCACCAGGTTGCGCTTGTCCAGCAGACCGTAATCCGAGCAGGCGCTGAGCCGAATTACGCGGCGCGTATCCGGTCGATGATGCGTCAGGATGCGGACCTGATGCTAATCAGCGAGCTGGATGACAAAGAAACCGCCGAAGCGGTCCTGGCGGCTGCCGGTAACGGCCATCAAATTTTTGCTACAGTCAAAGCCAATTGCGCAGTCGCCGCGCTGACACGAATGCTGGAGCTTGGTATTACGCCTCGAGCGATGGCTGGCAAAATTACTGGTATCGTCTCGCAACGCCTCGTGCGGCGCCTGTGCGGGAGCTGCCGACAACCCTACGCGCCGGCAAAGGCGGAACGTCAGCTACTTGGTATCACTAACCAAAAACCGAAAAGTCTTTACCGGCCAGGTGCCTGTGAGGAATGCGATTTTGTCGGATACAAGGGCAGAATCGGTATTTTCGAGGTGTTGAAGATAGGCAGAGAAATTGATGAGATGATCGCGCGGGCGGCCATATGCCATGACGTCAATAGGGCCGCACGCGAGGCCGGTTTCAAGATTCTCGCCGATGATGCTATCCGGCTTGTGCTCGCCGGTGAGACGAGTCTCTCGGAGGCATCACGAGTGGTGGATCTAACGGATCGTTTTTAGGACCTTTCCACCACGCTAGTGTGAACAGGCGCCAATAGCTGGTAACACGTCCACTTCTGTCGATCTGAAACGGGCGGCCTCAGGCGGATAGTGCCGTTATGCCATAGTCACGACGCCGGGCGGTCACAGGTAGTCGCACCAATATCGGCCCGTATTGGTACAGCGTTTTGAGCGCCCTGAAAAATGCGGCACGTTTGCCGTTCTTCATCTTGCCGACAAACGAAGGCAAGCTCGTTGGCGAAAACATCACGGCTTGGGAATCGTCAATACGGCCATCTTCCAAGAGCTTCGGTGAGTCGCTGTTGGTCAGCAACACAACAGGGACCCGTGAACGCGCCTCGCCAAACGCAACTTCGCTGAGCACCTCGGTCGTCCTTTCGGTCGTATCGGTGATATCGAAAAAGATCAGGTCGGGCAGCGATTTATTGCAATAAGCCCCGGATCGACGGGCGCACTCGATAGCCGCGGTGCCCGGATTGATTCGCCGAATGACGCCCCGGATTCCCGAGGTCTCCATCGTTCGTTGCAGAATCGAGGCGCGTCCCGGATCGTCCGCGATCAGCACGAGATTGATGTCCTTGTCTACCAGCTGCATAGTCTCTTCCCCTTGAATCAGAACCTGGCCCGTTTGCGCGCATCCGTCCGATGTGGTTTTCCTGAGAAAATCTACCCATATATTGCAGATTCCGTGCCAAACGCGATAAAAGTCCGGGATTGTCGGGATATTCTTCAAGAAATCATGCGCTTACATAACTCCTTGAGTTGCTGCAAGAAATTCATTCAGGGTCGCAAAGTCGCGACATACAAACGAGGTCGCGAAATATCGTGACTTTTTTCGGTGGTCGATGGTAAAACAGGCTCCAACCCAGGCTTTATTAGCAAGAACTGAACATCGTTGAGGGCGACCTGAGGCATTGGCCGGCACGGAGCTGCGGTTACGTGTCGAAGACTCGCGTCACCCGGTTGTTTTTCGTCCTCTATTGCCGGCGAGGGACGCACTGGTGATTGATCAGAAAAGCCTGGATTTGACCTTCAAGATCGTCGATCTCGGGCTGCTTGGGCTGATCGCAGGATTGTTCCTGTTCGCGGCTGCCCGCAGTGGTTGGAAAGAGCAGCTCAAGGCTCACGGCAGACTGTTGATCGCCGCCGGACTGCTGCTGGCAGTTATTGCCCACATGTGGGAAATCGGCTACGAAATGATGCAGACGTCCGAGCGCGAAGTAACGGACACTTTTACTGCAACTTACTTTTCAGTCGAACGAATTCACCTGCTGATTTCGCTGGCCGGGTTCGCGATGCTGTCGGCAGGTGTGGTGATCGCGCTGCTAACGCGGAAAAACGTCGAACGGGAAGTTCTCGACGCCCGGCGTGAGCTGGAAGTCTCGAAGTACTTCGAGTATCAGGCAGAAGAACGTTTTCGCTATTTGTTCGACAGTACGTCCAACGCGGTGTACTGCTATCGCTTCGACCCACCAATGCCGGTCAGCCTGCCGGTCGATGAACAGATACAGCGCAGCTATGGCGCTGTCCTGCAGGACTGTAATGTGATATTCGCCCGGGAACTCGGCGCTGAGGATCCAACCGAGGTTATCGGCAACGTAATGGGGGCTCTCGAAAGCGCCAAGGATACCGCGTCGCATGAGGCCTACTTCAGACGTTTTGTCGAAAACAACTATCAGCTCGAGGACTACAACCTGGACTACACGGCGTCTGACGGAGCTCGCCGTTCGTTAAAGATCAACGCCGTCGGCATTATCCGCAGCGGGTTGCTGCATCGAATGTGGGCGGTGGAAAGCAATCTCACCGTACTACGAGAGACGAAAGAGGCGCTTGCACAGCGGCGCAAGTTCCAGTCACTGGTGGCGGACGTGTCATCGCGCCTGGTAATGGCGCCGGACGAGAAAGCCGACGAGATTGTCGAAAGCTGCATGCGCTCAGTTTGCGAAATCGTTGGCGCCGATCGATCGACTCTGTTCTGGCTCGATCCGGAATCGGATTCGGCCTCAATCGCATATGTCTGGGGTCCGAACGGGAATCGGTTCGGCGCCGTCTCCATGGATCAGTTTCCAGAGTTCGGTGCGCGCCTGCGAGCGTTCCAACCCGTGCGCATCGATGACGTTGCGAACATGTCCGACGAATTCAAGATCGATCGTGGCAATCTTCAGAAGTACGACCTGAAATCTTTTCTAGCCATTCCCATGGTCGTCGGCGGACAGACGGTTGGCGGCATGACATGCGGTCGGCTTCAGGAACAAAAAGAATGGACTGACCAGGAAGTTGAAGACCTGAAAGTATTCGCAGAGCTCTTCGCTAATTATGTTCTGCGGCTTAAGTCGCGTCGGGCGCTGGATGACGCAATGGATCAGCTGAAGAGGGCAAAAGAAAGACTTGAGGCGGAGAATGTTTACCTGCGGGAGGAAATTGAGCTAACCCATGGGTTTGACGAAATTATCGGCAGAAGCCACGCGGTGCTTCGCAGCTTGCAGCTCGTTGAGCAGGTTGCACCGACCCGAACGCCCGTCATGATTGTCGGCGAAACCGGCACCGGCAAGGAGCTGATCGCGCGAGCGATTCATGAGTTAAGCGATCGGCACACGCGGCCGCTCGTTAAAGTTAACTGCGCGGCCTTACCCGCCAACCTCATTGAGAGCGAGCTGTTTGGCTATGAAAAGGGTGCGTTCACAGGGGCGGACAGGGCCAAACGTGGTCGCTTCGATCTTGCGGACGAGAGCACGCTGTTCCTCGATGAGATCGCCGAAATACCAATCGAACTGCAGGCAAAGCTGCTAAGAGTTTTACAGGAAGGTGAATTTGACCGCCTGGGTGGTAGCCGGACGATCAAGGTCAATGTTCGACTGGTCGTTGCGACCAACCGGGACCTCGCGGAAGCGGTCCGAGACGGTGAGTTTCGCTCCGACCTTTACTATCGAATCAACACGTTTCCAATTCACATGCCGCCGCTCCGGGACCGCGGCGACGATATCGAATTGTTAGCTCAGCATTTCGTAGCGTTACACGCTCCTCGGCTTGGTCGGGACGTGAGCCAGATATCGGCGGAAATGATGGATCAACTGCGTCGCTACGAATGGCCCGGCAATGTTCGGGAACTGGAAGGTATCGTGCAACGGGCATTGATTTCGTCGGACGGGCCGGTACTGAACCTGGCGGCGCCCCTGGTCCCGGCATCGAGCGAAGACGCCGACGGCTCGACGACCAGTTCAGAGCTAAGGCTCATTGAACGGGAGCATATTGTCGCGGTGCTCGAGGACGCCAAATGGAAAATTTCTGGTAACTCCGGCGCCGCCGCAAAACTCGGCATCCCTCCGAGCACGCTGCGATCCAAAATGAAGAAGCTGTCGATCACGCGCCCGACATGATTGCGGGCGTTATGTCGGGTGCGACAATGGGCCTGCATCCCTGACATATTTCGAGTCTTCTCGCATCGTTTCTCGCGCCAATATGGCGCTATCAATGGCGTCGAGACTGTGAGCCGTTTCACGGTGAGAGTGAGAGGCGAATCACAATTTGACGACTGAGAGGCCGAAATCGATGCGGCCGGCGAAATTTTCCATAACAGTTCGCCCTGGCTCGCAATGACAGCGAGCAGGCGCCAGGCAGCGCGCCAGTACGTTGCCTTGAAAGGAATGAACCTTGGAAGCGGCAAACTCGATGTTTGCGCCGTTTTACGCATGGATGCGGCGTGTTTCTTTACTATTTTTCTGGTGTGCGCTTAGCAGCCCTGCAGGCGCCGTTGGCACGGCCGTAGGCACGGTCATCGAGAATACCGCCGTCGTTAATTTCGAACTGGCGGGCACACCTCTCGCAATTCAATCCAACACGACAGCGCTTGCTGTTGCCGAGCGGATCAATGTCACTGTAACGCTGCAAAGCCCACAGGTGCCGGTTGCTCCCGGCGATACGGGTCAAGCGCTGTTGTTCACCGTGACGAACACCGGTAACGGCACGGAAGCGTTCCAGCTGGGTATCGACAGTGTTCTCGCAGGCGATGACTTCGATCCGACGCCTGCGGTGCCCGGCATCTATTTCGATACGGACGGTAGCGGCGATTTCAATGCTGGCGATCAGCCTTATACGCCAGGCACTAACGATCCAGACCTTGTTGCAGACGAGTCGATCGGCGTATTTCTCATCAACGATATCCCGACGGGGCTGGCCAACGGGCTGACCGGTCGCAGTGAGCTGACAGCTACATCGACTACCGGGACAGGTGCGCCTGGGACCGTAATAGCAAATCAGGGCGATGGCGGTGTGAACGCCGTAATCGGCTCGACCGGCGGCGAGGCCCGGGACGTGGGCGAATACCTGATCTCTGACGTCCTTCTCAGCGTTGTCAAGTCGCAGCTGGTCAACGATCCATTCGGCGGCAACGAGCCTGTGCCCGGCGCGACGCTGACGTACACGATAGTCGTTAACGTCAATAGTCCCGGTACGGCCGCCGCAAGCGTCGTGCGAGACGCTATTCCTGCATTTTCAACTTACGTCCCGGGCAGCATAACGCTGAACGGTGCGGCGATCTCCGATCTGGTTGATACCGACGAAGGTGAGTTCGATACCTCGGGAGCGCCATCGGTTGTGGTCCGCCTGGGCGATCTTACGCAGGCGCAGGGCCCGCAGACGATCGTATTCCAGACAGTAATTGACTGATGCATCTATTGAGCGATGAACCAAAGAAGCGAGGAGCTGTTATGAAATTTCTTTTGAGCGCCATTTTGATGTCCTTTGCGGCACTAGCGGCCGCGGAAGACGCGGGACATCTGGAAGTGCAGACGACGGTGCACAAACAGGAAGTCATTGTGAACGATGCCGGAGAGTCCGAGACGCGACTCGTTCCCGCCGACCTGGTGGTGCCGGGCGAAAGCGTGTTTTACACGATCACGTTCACGAATGTTGGCGAGGATGCGGCTGACAACGTCGTCATCACTAACCCGATTGCCGATGACCTGATGTATGTCGACGGCTCGGCGTTCGGCCCGGGCATGGACATCCTGTTCTCGGTCGATGGTGGTGTGACCTTCGCCTCGGCAGATGAACTGACCGTTGTCGAAGACGGCGAAGTTCGCGATGCGAGGTCTGGCGACTTCACGCATGTGCGCTGGGTGATGCAGAACGACCTCAAAGCCGGAGCGCAGGGTATTGCGCGCTTCGCGGCAGTCCTGGAATAGGAAGCTTGAAATACGGCCTGCGTCTTTTTCGCGAGCCTTCGTTTGAGTGAAGCGGATTGCAGGTTCCGTTTTGGTGTGCGTATTGACCTGCCCGGTGGATGCCGGTCTTTTAAATGGTAAGGAGTACCGTGATGAAAGTTGTAATTGAAAAGATAGGCCTGATGTTCAGGTTCAGTGCCACCGCCGCCGCATTGTTGCTTGGGCAGCAGGCGATGGCCGCCGGAACAACCGCTGGTGTCGATATCCTCAATGAGGCCAGGGTCAACTACGAGGTAGGCAGCGTTGCACAACCCGAGGAGACGGCATCCGTTACGTTCAAGGTGGACCGTCGTGTGGATTTTACTTTGGTGCCGGTTGACACCAACCTCAAGGGTGTTTCCCCAGGTGAGCAGGATGCCTGGATCGATTTCACCCTGACCAATACCAGCAACGCGGACCTTGATTTCTCTCTTGCGCTTGCGCACATGACGGGCGGTGCCGTTGGCAGTGGCACCGATAACGTGGATCTGGACAACATTCAATTTGCAGTCAGCCCCGATCGAATTGCCGACGCCGATCCGTCTCAGAGTGACCCGCAGTTTGTCGATACGCTTCTGGCTGATCAGTCGATTCGGATCCGCGCCTGGGGCGATGCAAATCTGCTGCTGGGGCTGGTAGACGGGGACGTTTCGGGCGTTCAACTGACAGCGACAGCCAGGGAGCCTGGTAGCGGCGGTACCGGCACGATCACATACGGCGGTGCCGATGGCGCAGCGACCGTAGAAAGCGTCGCAGCCGATGCCGGCAACGACGGGGCTGAAGCAGCGATTGATGGTTTCCTCGTTAACGCTGCGTCGCTGGCGATCACGAAAGGCTATACGGTCGATGGCGGCGGTCCGGCGATTCCCGGTGCAACAGTTGAGTACACGATTACGATTGTGAACAGTGGATCTGCAGACGCAACGGGTGTCGCTATCACCGATGACTTGGTGGACGATCTGGACGTTGAGTTACTCACCTACAATGGATCATCTTCAGACGCTGAAATCACTAACGATACGGTTACGTCTTACTGTGTATTGTCAACGACCGCGGGTAGCGATTGTGAGCGATCAGCGGTACTGCAAGGTGCGGTAGTGACATTCAGGAACCTGACGCTCGCTGCGCCGGTGTCGCCTGCAACGTCGACAACGCTTTCCGTGAAGTTCCGCGCAAAGATCCGATAGTCGGGTTCGACGACTTCGCAAAGCAGTCAAAACTAAAATCACGGTGTTCAATGGACGATACACTCCGGCCGGATGGCAGGTCACTCGCCTGAGTGACCTGCGCCGGGTCGCACACGGGATCGAGCCCCCAGGGCGATGCCGTTATGATCGTGTATCGGAAGATTCTCGGGGGGGGCGCAAGCTTCCCCCGAGCCACGTCTGGCGATCCTATCCCGCAACCTTGCGGGCTTTACTGACTGCCATCTTCGCATCGTTGCTGTTCTCGGGAGCGGCTTTCGCAAGCCCGCCTGGCGCCGTCATCTCCAACCAGGCGTCGCTGCAACATCTCAACCTCGCCGGCGAGTTGAGGACCGTGCTAAGTAACGAGGTTTCGGTCGTTACCGCTGTTGTGCGCAGTCCTGCGAGCGTTAGCTTCACTCGCGTTGTCGGCGGTGGAGCCGGCGAATACCAGGAGGCAGTGGGTCCTGCCGCCTGCCTGCAAGGTGGCGCGTTTGTAGCGCTGGCCGATCCCACGCTAGTTGGTGGGACAACGATCGACCCGGGTCTGGTGCAGGACATCAGAACGACGTCCTCGTACAATATCGGCGAAGCAGCTTTCATACGGCTCGTCGATCCTGATCAGAATCTGAATTACCAGGTTATCGACACGGCTGTCGTTACGGTCAGAAGTTCGAGCAGTGGCGACAGCGAAACCATTCAGCTGACCGAGACGGGTCTCGATACCGGTGTATTCGCGGGCTACGTGCCGATCGGCTCGGGCGTCGCGGTGTCCGGTGACTGCACTCTTCAAGGTTCACCGAAAACCGGCGTAACCGTCGATTACGTCGATCCCGTCGATCCAAATGACATCGCCGCGACAAGCGCACAGCTTGATCCGGTGCAGAGAGTCTTCGAATCGACAACGGGGGCGGTCGTTAGCGGATCGATCATCGAAATCGTCGATGCGATGACTGGAATGCCCGCGACGGTCTACGGTAACGACGGTATTAGCCAGTTCCCGTCCTCGATCATCAGCGGTGGCACCGTAACCGACAGTTCTGGCACATCCTACGTATTCGGCCCGGGCGAGTATCGGTTCCCTGTCGTTCCGGACGGAAGTTACCGCCTGCTGGTTACACCACCGGCGAACTACATTGCACCCTCCTCGGCATCAATAGGCGAACTGCAGAGTCTGCCGGGTGCACCGTACTCTCTGAGCCCCGCATCTTTCGGTAACGCGTTTACAAAATTCGGCGATCTCTCGTTCGCTATCGATATACCGCTGGATTCGCTGTCGTCGGCGCTGTTCCTGCAGAAAACGACTTTGACCACTGTGGCATCACCAGGTGACTTCGTGCGTTACGAGTTACTCCTGGAGAACGCCTCGTCCACTGGCGTCGCTAACGACATCCGGATCATCGACCGGCTGCCACCCGGCCTGCGACTGGTACCCGGCTCGGTTAAGATCGACGGAGCGGATGCTCCGGACCCTGTCATTAGCTCCGACCACGGCGAATTGGAATTCTCTATTGCTACGCTGCCTGTCGCCGGGCGAACACAGATAGTCTACGTCGTCGAAGTTGTCGGCGGCCGGCATAACCAGGAACTTACGAACGCCGCTACGGCATTTGCCGCTGGTGGTCTGATATCCAATGAGTCGACCGCAGTCATTCGGCTAACCGAGGACCTGTTCCGCACAACGGCAACGCTTGTCGGTCGAGTTCTCGAGGCGGACTGCAGTCAGGAGACGTTCACTGAAGAGCAGGGCGTGGCCAACGTCCGCGTCTACCTCGAAGACGGCCGCTATGCCGTAACTGACGAGGGCGGCCGCTATCACTTCGAGGGCCTGACGCCAGGCACACGCGTAGCGCAGCTGGACACGGTCACTGTGCCCGAGTATTTCGATGTTATCGGCTGCGCCGATACGCCGGGCTACGCAGGTCGTGCGGATTCGCAGTTTGTCAGATTGTCGAGGGGCAGTCTCAAGCGCGCCGATTTCTATCTGCGCCGCAAACCCCGCCCTGAGGGTCGCATCGACATCGAAATGCGGCACGCAGGCGCGGACAGCGCTGATCAGGTGGGTTACGAGCTGACGCTAAATGGCATCGGTAACGTCGAGATCGGGAATATCAACCTTGAAGTTCTCCTGCCATCCGGCGTCGAGTACCTGCCCGGAACGCTACAGCTCAATGGTTCGCCAGTCGGAGAGCCGCGTCAGGTCGGTCAGTCGCTTTCGATGGCACTGGACCGCCAGTTCGGGAACTGGACAAGCCAGGTCAGGTTCACGGCATCGATCGGTGACGCCGTCCACGGCGAACTGGTGAGCAAGGCGCTCGCCCGGTTCGACACGCCGATAGAAGCAGAGCAGAAAACGCCTATTGTCGAAACCAAGATGGTTCACGAGCCTGCCATTCTGGAAAACGACGGTTACGTGCTCGATTTGAAGTTCGCGGTTCTATCAGATCAACTTTCTGTTGAAGACAAGCTGCAGTTGGACGCTCTGGTGAGAGAGTGGCAGGGCGTGACGGATATTCGACTGTCAGCCGTCGGCCATACTGACAGCCAGCGAATCAAGCCAGAGAAACGCCACCTGTTTGCGGACAACTACGTTTTGTCACGCGCCCGCGCAACATCATCGGCTATGTACATCGCCCGCGCGCTGCAGATACCGGCCGAGAACATCCAGGTTGACGGCCGTGGGCCCGACGATCCGGTCGCGGACAACGCGACGGCAGCAGGTCGACAGAAGAACCGCCGTGTCGAGCTGGTAATGAGTGGCGTTCGCCCAACGCGGCCGTCTTTTCTGGAAGTCACGCAGGTCAGCAGCGGCACCAAGGAGACGGCAACGGTCGGAGCCATTCCGGGAATGGAGAGATCGCGCAAGCGTCGCGAGCACATCGACGAGCACGCCGGCATGCCGTCATCACAAAAAGAACCGCCACTTGAATCTCTGGGCAGGGGCTACGCGATGTTGCTGCCCGAAAAGGGTTTCGCGCCGGGCATTCCGGCGACAAAAGTATCGATTCAGCATGAACCAGGGCAATCTGTCGAGTTGACGCTGAATGGCGTGCCCGTGAACAAGCTCAACTTTGCCGGGGAGGCGAAGAACGTAGCCGGGACCGTTGTTGTATCTCGCTGGGCCGGCATCGATCTGGTTGACGGTGCGAACAAGCTGCGTGCGATTATACGCAACGCCGACGGCAGCAAAGCGAAAGCCATACGCCGCACTATTCACTTCACTGGTGCACCAGTTCGCGCGGAATTCGTCGAAGAATTGTCGACCTTGGTCGCTGACGGTAAGACCCAGCCCGTTATTGCGCTGCGACTATTCGACCGCAGCAACAAGCCGGCACGTGCGGGCGTTGTTGGCCGATTCCGGGTCGATGCACCGTATCGCTCTGCGTGGGACGAAGAAAACGACCGCAAGAACTCCCTGGTCGAAATCGGAACCCGCAACGCGTCGTACCGGGTTGGTTCAGACGGCGTCGCCTACATTGATTTGGCGCCGACGACGCAGACCGGCGAGGTAACAGTTGTCCTGCCCTTCGAGAATAATCGCGAACAAGAGGTTCGCGCATGGCTCAAACCCGCGCCACGCGATTGGATTCTCGTCGGCTTCGCCGAAGGCACGGCTGGCTACAATACACTGTCCGACAACATTGCAGCCGCCGTTGAGGCCGGACACGAAGACGGCTACTTCGATGAGGGCCGTATAGCGTTTTTTGCGAAGGGATCCATCAAGGGCGAGTATCTATTGACACTTGCTTACGATTCCGCGAGAGATCGTGACTCATCCCGCGATCGCTTCGACACGATCGTCGATCCGAATGCGTATTACTCACTGTATGCAGATGTCAGCGAACAGCGCTTCGAGGCCGCCAGCCAGCGAAAATTGTATGTAAAGATCGAACGCCAGCAGTTCTATGCGCTGTTCGGCGACTTCGATACCGGTTTGTCCGTTACCGAGCTCGCGCGCTACCAACGTCGCTTTAACGGCCTGAAGAGCGAGTATCGTGGCAGCAACGTCGGCTATACGGTCTTTGCCGCGGAAACGGATCAATCTTTCAATCGCGATGAAATTCGCGGCGACGGCACTTCGGGTCTGTATCGCCTCAGCAACGCGCCGATTATTGCAAACAGTGAGATCGTGCGTATCGAAGTGAGGGATCGTTTCGACTCAGGCATCGTATTGACCAGTCAGACCCAGGCGAGATTCCTTGACTACAATCTCGATACACTCGACGGGACTTTGTACTTCAAGAAGCCGGTTCCGAGTCGTGACCTCGATTTCAATCCCATCTATATCGTCGTTGAATATGAGTCGGTGTCTGCCGGGACGGATGATGTAGTCGCCGGCGGCCGGGGATCGCTCCGTTTCGGAGGTGACGCCGTTGAGTTAGGGGTAAGCCATATCAACGACTCCACACAGGGTGCCGAAGCAGACCTTACCGGAGTAGATTTCCGGTGGCAGATAGACGATCAGACCGTCCTCAAGGCGGAGATGGCCGAGACGAACGCGATTAATTCGGGTGTCGACAATGGTGGTTCCGCGCATCGTGTTGATCTTGAACACAACGGCGAAAAGGTCGACATCCGCGCTTTCATCAGTGAGGTGGATGATGGCTTTGGCGTGGGCTACCAGAGTACCGCAGAGCTGGGAGTAAGGCGCGTGGGCGCAGATGCACGCGTCAGGATGAGTGATCGATTTGCATTCGAGGGTGAGGCTGGTTGGCAGCAGAATCTGCAGACCGAGACGATCCGCAATGTCGCGCGCGGCCAGCTGCGGTACGAGCGCGATGACTTTACTGCTCGTCTTGGTCTCGCGCATGCCGAAGACAAGTTCGAGGACGGCGAAAGGCAGAAGAGCGACCAGGCCGAGTTCAGTCTCACGCGGCAAGTTCTCGACGGCAATCTCAATCTCCGCATCAACGGTAGTACCGCGATCAGCGGGGCTGCCGGCAATCCGGATTATCCCTCACAATTCGTCCTGGGGGCTGACTATCGAGTTGCGGATGGGGTTGATCTCGTCGCCGAATATGAAGATGCTCAGGGCGCGGATCTCGACGCGCAATCCACACGCCTGGGTCTTCGAGCGACACCATGGAGCCGCGCTCAGGTCAATTCATTTCTGACGAACGAGACGAGCGAGTTCGGTCCCCGTTTGTTCGCCAACGTCGGTTTGATCCAGGGTTTTCAACTCAATGAAAACTGGATCGTCGATGTCGGCGTCGATCATTCCGAAACGGTGATTCAGTCCGATACACGGTTTTTTGACTCGGACCGTGAGTTGCCTTCGGGTTCGCGCAATGAGGACTTCACAGCCGCGTATGCGGGTGCGGCGTATACGACGGATCTCTGGAGTGCGAACGCGCGTCTTGAGTCCCGAAATTCGGATACCGAAGAGCGCATGTCGATGTTGATGGGTTGGTATCGTCAACCCGATCTCGGTCACGGCTTGTCGGCCGGGTTAACTCTGTTCCTTGCGGAGAATACTCTCGGCAATCAGCTCAGCCAGGCCAACCTCAAATTCGGTTGGGCGTACCGCATGGCCGATAGCAAGTGGTCCTTCCTTGACCGTATCGACCTCGTCTACGACCAGGCCCGGACTGCGGTGGACAAGCAGAAGAGCTGGCGCTTCATCAACAATCTCAATGCAAATCGGCGAATCAGCGCCGCTTCACAACTGTCGTTGCAGTATGCATTCAAGTACGTCCGCAGCGAATTCGACGGCGACGGCTACACCGGTTTCACGGATTTGATCGGCGTCGACTATCGCTACGGGTTCCGCGATCGTTGGGACGCCGGTGCGAACGCCAGTATCTATCACTCCTATGAGTCGAAGGTCATTGACTACGGATTCGGTGTCGACGTCGGTTACAAGGTTGGTCGAAACCTGTGGTTGACACTCGGATACAATGTCCTGGGATTCGAAGACAAGGACTTTGATGAGGCCCGTTACACGGCTGCCGGTCCGTATCTGCGGTTTTCGATCAAAGCTGACCAGCAGCTGCTAAAGGCGATCGCCGGACAGCGCTAGCGACGGCTTTTGCCGCGTATTCGGCACAATTCCATACAGCCAGCGCCTGCAGAACCGTGTAATCTTTCGGCCGTGACGGACCTGACCGAATTCTTTGGCGACAATAGCCCCCTCAATGAACTCTTGCCCGGATTTCAGCCGCGGGCCGGCCAGGCCTGGATGGCCGAGGCCGTGGCTGAGGCGATTCAAAACTCGGACAAGCTCGTTGTCGAAGCGGGGACGGGGACCGGCAAGACTTTCGCCTATCTTCTGCCGGCGCTGCTGAGCGGCAAGAAGACCATCATCAGCACGGGCACCAAAGCCCTCCAGGATCAGCTGTATCACCGCGACCTTCCCCTGATTAGCAAGGCGGTGGGTCGTCCCGCCGAGACCGCGCTGTTGAAAGGACGCGCCAACTACCTGTGCCTGCAGCGCGTTGATCAGGTAACCGACGTTGCGGCGTCACTCGTGAACGATATGAACGCCGTGCGTCAGTGGCGTTACCGCACTGACAGCGGCGATCGTGCCGAGCTCATCGACGTTGCCGAGGATTCGGCTATCTGGCCGCTGGTAACGTCGACGGCGGATAACTGCCTCGGGCAAAAATGCCCCGAATACTCGAAGTGCCACGTCGTCAAGGCGCGGCGCGCGGCGCAGGAAGCGGACCTGGTCGTCGTCAACCATCACCTGCTGCTGGCCGACCTGGCAATGAAGGAAGAGGGCTTCGTCGAATTCCTGCCGGGAGCCGAGGCGATAATCCTGGATGAGGCACACCAGGTGCCGGACCTCGCCGTGCAGTTCTTCGGCGTGTCGCTGGGCAGTCGCGAGCTGGAAAGACTGGTGGAGGAAACGCGCGCGGCGACGCTGCCTGTTTCTCAAGCTGATTTGCAGCGCCGCATCGATGCGTTGCAGACGGCCGTCCGGGTGCTGCGCGCAGAGGCGCCGCGCAAGGAGGGTCGACACGAGCTCAGCGAAGTCATGACAGAAATTCGCGAACCGCTCGACGTGCTGTCTCACGCGCTTCACGATGTACAGCACGCGGTCCGTGAGCTCGGCGACGCGAGCGTCGAACTGGAGAAAATTCACGAGCAGCTCGCGGGGGCTGTCGAGCGGCTCGCGATCCTGTCCAGTGACGATGCCTGGGACGGCCTGCGCTGGTTGGAGGTGAACCCACGTAGCCTGCGCATGCACCTCACGCCGCTCGACGTTTCGACGACACTCAACGGCCTTATCGACAACGGCTATCAGGCCTGGATATTCACCTCGGCCACGCTCGCTATCGGCGAGGATTTTTCGCTGTTTGCGTCGCGCATGGGACTGCCCAATGTTTCGGGACTCACGTTCCCGAGCCCTTACAACATTCAGCAGAACGGTCTCATCTATCTGCCCCCCGACATGCCACAGCCGTCGGAGCTGCGCCATACCGATGCGATGCTCGATGCCGTAACGCCGCTGCTCGATTTTACTTCAGGTGGCATGTTCTGCCTCTTCACCAGCCACCGCGCATTGAACAGCGCAAGAAAATGGTTCAGGAACCACAGCTCGAGTCTCGGCGGGCGCACATTGCTGGTGCAGGGTGACGCGCCGCGCGACGATCTTTTGCGCCGGTTTCGCAAGGAAGGCGACGCGGTATTGCTGGGCACCGGCAGTTTCTGGGAGGGGGTCGACGTCCGGGGACAGGCGCTCAGTGTCGTTGCCATTGACAAACTGCCGTTCACATCACCCGGCGACCCGCTGATGATGGCGCGGCTCGAATTCATACGGCGGCAAGGGGGCAATGGCTTCATGGACCATCAGCTTCCGCTCGCGGCGTTGTCGCTCAAACAGGGCGCGGGTCGCCTCCTGCGCGACCAGAATGACTTCGGCCTCATCGTACTTTGTGATCCGCGGATTTCGACCAAGCGCTACGGAAAGATCTTCCTCGAGTGCCTGGAACCGATGCCCTCGACGTCGGCGCTCAATGAAGTTTCGAGTTTTCTCGCCGTGCACGAGCGCAAAGGCAAAGTCGCATGAAGCTGCTGGCGATCGATACCTCATCGCCCGCATGCAGCGTCGCATTATCCGTCGGGCCGGCGGTGTTCGAGCGCCACGAGGAGCAGGCGCGTGAGCACACTCGGCTCGTAACACCGATGATACGCAGCGTCTTGTCGGAGGGCAGTGTTGCGCTAAGCGATCTGGACGCTATCGTGCTCGGAAACGGGCCCGGTTCATTCATCGGCATGCGCATTGCGGCATCCGTCGCGCAGGGCCTGGCGCACGGTGCGGGTCTGGGCATCGTGCCGGTATCATCGCTTGCCGCCGTTGCCGCGGAGGTCTTTGCGGAGACCGACGCGAAGGAGGCAATCATCGCCCAGGATGCCCATATGAACGAGGTGTACCTTGGAGCCTATCGTCGCGGCGATGCCAATCACCCGGATACTATTTTTCCGGAGCGGCTGCATGGCCAGGTGGTCGTCAGCGAGCTCGAGGGCACCGATGCCGGCGGCCGCGTTGCGGCCGGTTTCGGTTGGCGGCGCTATCCGCAGCTAGGCGCCGTCAATGCATCGTACATTGAAGAGCAGCTGGATCTTCTGCACCCAAGGGCCCGTTTCCTGTTGCCCCTCGGCGCGATTGCCTTACAGCTCGGAAAGATTGTCGATCCGAAAGACGTAATGCCGGCCTATTTGCGGAACAAAGTCGCCGAAAAGCCGCATGAGGCCGGCTCGTAACAGAACTGTAATATACTGCTGTTGAAATGCGGGACTGAATTGCGTAATTCCCAATGAGGTCATTCAAGAGCCGCCATGGCCGCTCATAAAATACTCATCGTTGAAGACGAACAAGCCATTCGCGACATGATCGCATTTCACCTGTCGCGCGCCGGGTATGAAACGCTGGAAGCAGCTGACTGCAAGATAGCGCGGCGACTGCTTGTCGACGAGCAGCCCGACCTTGCGCTGATCGACTGGATGCTGCCGGACGTCAGCGGACTCGAGTTCACGCGTATGCTGAAACGGGACGAGAGGTATGACGACCTGTCGATCATAATGCTGACGGCAAGGGCCGAGGAGCGTGACAAGGTCTCGGGGCTCGAAGGCGGCGCCGACGACTACATCACTAAACCGTTCTCACCGCGTGAGTTGATTGCGCGAATCCAGGCCGTGTTGCGAAGGGGCGGAAGATCCAACGAAGAACCGATTATTGCCGGGGTACTCAAGTTGGATCCGGCCGGGCATCGGGTCGCGGTCTCGGACAGGGAAATCAAGCTTGGCCCCACCGAGTATCGTCTGCTGCATTTTCTTTTGACACATCCCGATCGTGTCTACAGTCGTACGCAATTGTTGGATCGGGTCTGGGGCGCCAACGTCTATGTCGAAGAGCGCACCGTGGATGTTCATGTCAGGCGGTTGCGCAAGGCATTGTCCGTGGAGAATGCTCATAGCTACATTCAGACGGTGCGCGGGGCCGGGTATCGTTTTTCGGTTCGGGAAACCGTTAGCAGTTAGTGATGTCGGAGACGTCAAGAAAATTTCTGATCGGCATGCTGTTGTTCCTTGCGGCCGGGGCGGGCGTCGGCTGGTTGTACGGTCATCTGGACTGGGGGTTATTGGCCGCGACGCTGGTTGCACTGCTGTGGCAGGTTCGAAACCTGCTGAACTTCGAACGAGCGCTTCGTACAGGTGACTTCGAGACCTTTCGGTATGGCGAAGGTATCTGGGAGCAGCTTTTCTCGCGATTTCGTTTCGAACGTGAGCGCGGGTCACGGCACAAAAAGAATCATCGGGTCCTGCTGCGTGAAGTACGCAAATCAACCAATGCGATGCCCGACGGCGCGGTAATCCTGGACGTCAACAACGAGATTATTACCTGCAATCGTGCGGCCAAGCGGCTTGCCGGGCTGAAGCGCAAAAAAGATCGTGGCCAACGTGTCGACAATATATTGAGAGATCCGGGGCTGACGGAACTATTACATTCAGGCGACCACAAGGCGACGGTGGAGATGATGTCCCCGGTCAATGACGGGGACTGGTTGAATTGTCGAGTCGTGCCGTACGGCGCCGACCAGAAACTGCTGTTGTTGCAGGACATCACGGAGCGCATGCGTCTCAGTAAGATGCGACGAGATTTCGTCGCGAATGCCTCACACGAGTTACGCTCGCCGCTGACGGTGATCAGCGGTTACCTCGACGGACTTGCCGATGACGAGAATATACCGCCGGCGTGGAAAAAGCCTGTAGCCCAGATGCGGCGACAAGCGGCTCGTATGCGCCAGATCTTGAGCGAACTGCTCGAATTGTCTCGGCTCGAGGGCGCAGGCCCTGCGAAATCGGACCAGCCTGTGGACGTGCGTGGCCTCATCGAGGGAACGGTCGAGGCGCTCGGTGGGCACGCCAATACCGCGCGTATGAACATCGAGGCCGAGTCCACCGCCAAGCTGCAGGGTAACAGTGCCGAGATCGAGACCGTTATTGTCAATTTGTTATCCAATGCAATTCGCTACACGCCGCCGGACGGGGAAATCACCGTGAGCTGGCGGTCGGGTTCCGAAGGCGCGGACCTGACCGTCGCGGATACCGGCGAAGGCATCGACCCGGAATACATCCCGCGCTTGACGGAGCGATTCTTCCGTGTCGACAAGAGTCGCAGCCGCGACGAAGGCAGCATAGGTCTCGGCCTCGCCATCGTGAAGCACATTCTCGCGCGCCACGACGCCGAGCTGATCGTTACCAGCGAAACAGGCGTGGGCAGTGTATTCCGCTGTCACTTCTCGCCGGATCGTGTCGTGATCGAGCCACCGGTGCCGCTCGCGGGCGACGGTTGAAGCGCCGGACGTCAGTATTAAGACAGGATTACGATCCTGTAACAATTCTGTAAAGAATCCACGTCAGAATCCCGCTCGTGCGACCGGATTCAATCTCGCCGGTTGTTCGCCAACCGGTGAGTACGCCGTTCAGTGACTGGCGTACCCGGTACCTCATCATAAACCCGGAGCACCCGATGAAATACTTCCTTTTCCTGCTGCTGGCCGCCAATGTCATCGCTATGCCAACGGCATCTGCCGCCGTCAGTGATGCCGAAATTGCCCAGCTGCGGGAGCAACTCGCCGCACTGTCGCATCGTCTGGAACAACTTGCCCAGGAGAACGCAGAGCTCAGGAACGCCCAGGATAGTGCGGCGACTGCGATTGCCGACATTCAAACGGACGTTCACCAGGCCAAGGAAGCGGGAAGCCCCGCAGCTACGGAATCCTGGTCCGACAGGATAAGCCTCGATGGCGACTTCCGATACCGATACGAAAATATCGATCCGGAAGGCAGTGCAACCCGTGAACGCAACCGAATTCGCGCGCGAGCCAATATAAAGGCGAGCCTGGCGGACGACGTCAAGGTCGGCTTCGGTCTTGCAACAGGCGGCGACGATCCGGTATCGACGAACCAGACGCTCGGCAGCGGCGGTTCGTCCAAGGGCGTGGTGCTGAACCTCGCGTATGTCGATTGGAAGGCTGCCGACGGTCTGCACGTCCTTGGCGGCAAGTTCAAGAACCCTCTGGCGCGGGTCGGCAAACAGGCGTTGATGTGGGACGGCGACTGGACGCCGGAGGGTGTCGCGCTGACTTACAAGAACGATCTTTTTTTCGCGAACGCGATAGGTACCTTCCTTGAGAGCGACACCAGGCGGAGTAACGACAATTTCAGTTGGGGTGCTCAATTCGGTGCGGCCGGTGAGATCGGCGGCGCGAAGGTCAAAGGTGGTATCGGCTATTTCTCGATCAAAACCCAGGGTGACGGCACGACTTTTGGCGATCCAGGCGATCCCGGCGACTATTTCGGCAATACGGCTGTCGAAAGTGGCGGCCTTGCCTGCGGCACCACGCCGGGCGCGAGCTGCGTGTATCTCTACGACTACCTGCTGACAGAGGTCTTTGCCGAAGCGGCCTTCAACGTAGGCGAATGGCCGGCACTCGTCTTTGTTGACTACGTCAAGAACAGCGATCCGTCCGATAACGACACGGCCTGGACGGCCGGCGCCAAATTCGGCCAGAGCAAGGACCGGGGACAGATGCAGTTCTCGTACTACTATGCCGACAAGGAAGCCGATTCCGTATTCGGGCTGCTGACGGACTCGGACTTTGGTGGTGGCGGCACCGATAACAAAGGTCATTTTCTTCAGCTGAACGTCGGCGTCAACAAGACCTGGACCATCGGTGCGCAATACTTCATCAACGAGACTGATCTCGCGTCGGGCAGCAAGAGCGATTACAACCGACTGATGATCGATACCCAGTGGAAATGGAAGTAGTGGAGCCTTGACGCAGAGTCGAGAATCGAGTGAATATAGCACTCACATTTTGAGGGCAAATCGTGAGACTTTATGGATATCGCTGACTTGAACGAGCACATATCGAGACGCTACAACCAGGATATCGAGGACCTTCGCGGCAGCGTTCTGTCGATGGGCGGACTCGTCGAGTCCCAGTTATCACAGGCGGTCGCGGCGATAGTGACCGGCGACAGCGAACTAGGCCTGCAAGTGGCCAGAGACGACTACAAGGTCAACAATCTCGAGGTCAACATCGACGAGGAATGTGGGAGGATTATCGCGACGCGTGCGCCTGCGGCGAGCGACCTTCGGCTCATCGTCGCTATCATCAAGACGATCACGGATCTGGAACGTATCGGTGATGAAGCTGAGAAGATCGGTTTCCTGGCGTCAAAGCTGGCAGCCATGGACAGGCCGTCCGACTCCTATCGGGAGATCAAGACGCTGGGCAACCATGTCGCCCATATGCTTCGCGATGCGATGAATGCGTTCGCCCGTCTCGATGTCGATGCGGCCCTTGAAACCGTGAAACAGGATGAGCTCGTCGATGAAGAATACGAGGTCATCGTGCGCCAGTGCATAACGTTCATGATGGAGGATCCCCGCTCTATCAAACGTGTCATGAACGTCACCTGGGCAGCGCGCGCACTCGAGCGTATCGGTGATCACGCCAAGAACATCTGTGAATACGTCATCTATATGGTGCAGGGCCGCGACGTGCGTCATACTCTGCAGTCAGAGCATCCGGATACAGCGCCAGACTGAGCATCGATGACAGTACCCTCGAAGCGCCTGCTCAACCTAGCGGGCTTCCTCGCATGCATGGCCATGATGGGCTTCGCGCTTTATGCGCAGTACGTGTTACTGCTCGATCCTTGCCCCTTGTGCGTTTTTCAGCGCATTGCGACGATCCTGCTCGGGCTCGTTTTTCTCGTCGCCGGCCTGCACGATCCGGGCAAGGTGGGTGGTCGGCTGTATGCGTTGCTCGTCGTTGTCGCCGCGGGATTCGGCGTCGGTGTGGCCAGCTGGCACGTTCATTTGCAGAACCTGCCGGCTGACAAAGTGCCCTCGTGCGGTCCCGGCTTCGAGTACATCATGGATAACTTTGCGCTGTTCGATGCGTTGGGCCTGATCTTTCAGGGTTCCGGCGAGTGCGCCGAGGTGGTATGGCGGCTAATGAGTCTGTCGATGCCGACCTGGGTCATCATCGGGCTCGGCGGGCTCGGCGTCGCCGGCATTTGGAACAACCTCCGGGCGTCCTAACCTTCCACCTCCCACCATTCGGAAGATCCGGTGGGCCTGAAGTCCTCGGGCGCGTGGCATGCTTTGTCGGCGGACTGTCTCGCTGCGCTCGCCTGATGTCTCGCCAACAAACATCCCACGTGCCCTAGCGCTGTCGCCTGCTTGCCCCGGACAGCACGACGCGGATGATGGCGGCGAGCATGGGGATGTTTCACAAAGCGAGTTTGCGAAGCACTGTCCGAGCGACTGAGATATCCCCATGATCGCCGCCGCTGCACGAGAAAGGATGGAAAGTGCTGGTGGGGTTTGGTGCAGGGCTACAGAAGCATCAACTCCATGATGCGACGGTACATTTTCGTCAATGTTATGACGTCCTCAACGTTTACGTGTTCATCGACCTTGTGAATCGACGCGTTGACAGGTCCGAGCTCGACGACATCCGCGCCCGCGGGCGATATGAAACGGCCGTCCGAGGTGCCGCCGCCCGTCGACAATTCCGGTGGATTTCCGGTGTGCTCGTTAACCGCATTTGATACAGCATTGATCAGGTCACCCGGTTCCGTCAGAAACGGCTCGCCCGACAGGTGCCAGTTGAGTTCATAGACAATGTCATGTGCATCGAAGACGCTTTCGACCTTCTCCCGCAACGACTCGTGCGTCCACTCAGTTGAATAACGGAAGTTAAAGCGGGCGCTCAACTCCGCCGGGGTAACGTTCGGCGCTCCGACACCCGCCCTGATATCGACGACCTGGAAGCTGGTGGGCGGGAAATGCTGGTTACCCTCGTCCCATTGGATACCGTGCAGTTCGGCCAGGATGGGCGCAAACCGCCGGATCGGGTTGTCCGCGTGTTGCGGGAACGCCACGTGCCCCTGTACCCCGCGCACGGTCAACATGCCGCTTAGAGATCCACGACGGCCGATGCGCACCATATCGCCGATTCGGTGCTGACTGGAGGGCTCTCCGAGGACGCACCAGTCAATGCGCTCTCCGCGCTCGGTCAAGGCCTGCATCACCTTTAGCGTGCCGTCGCGCGCGCGGCCTTCCTCATCGCTGGTTATCAACAGCGCCAGACTGCCATTGTGGTCCGAATGTTCTGTAAGAAATGTCTCGAGAGCGACGATCATGGCGGCAAGTCCGCTTTTCATGTCCGCGGCGCCCCGCCCGTACAGGCGATCGCCGACGAAGGTCGGTTCGAACGGCCGACTGCTCCATTGGTTTTCGTCGCCGGGCGGAACGACATCGGTGTGGCCCGCAAAACACAGTACAGGTGATGCGCTGCCGCGACGCGCCCAAAGGTTGGTAACATCGTTAAACCGCAATGTTTCACACGTGAATCCGATATTGCGCAGGCGCTCGGACAGCAGCGCCTGGCAGCCGGCGTCATCGGGTGTAATCGACGGGCGCCGAATCAGGTCACACAGGAGTTCGACAACAGGCGCTTTTATCGCGTCATTCATGACTTAAGAATAAACCATAACTATATGAAAAATATATGGAATAACAAAATTTTCACTTTTCAAGTAGCGCCGCTTTAGGCGTCCGACTGCAACAATTCGGTAACAATTCAGGGCTAACATTTGCGCCAGTTCGTAAACCATTCGGAGAACTCATCGTGAGCATCCAGAAGAAATCCATTGTCCTGCCACTGCTGGCGCTCGTAGCCCTTCAAGCCTGTGGCAAAGATGGCACCGACTCAAAGACTACTGCCGGCGACATGGCGCAGCCGGCCGCGGCCGAACAGTCTGAACCGAAAATGTCCGGAGGCGCGGTTGCTCAGTCCGGCCGAGATTACGTCTATATTGTCGGATCGTCGACAGTCTATCCGTTCGCTACGGTTGTTGCCGAGCGATTTGGTCGCGGCAGCGAATTCAAAACGCCCAAGATTGAATCGACGGGTTCGGGCGGCGGCTTGAAGCTGTTTTGCGACGGAGTCGGTGTCGACCATCCTGACGTGACCAACTCGTCGAGAGCCATCAAGCAGTCCGAAGTCGACACTTGCGCCGAGAACGGCGTTACGGAGATCGTGGAAGTCAAGATAGGCTACGATGGCATCGTTCTGGCAAATGCGCTCGCCGCTGACTCTGTCGAACTCAGCCGCGCCGACATCTACCTGGCGCTGGCGAAGGAAGTTCCTGGCGAAGCAGAAGGCGAGTTGATCGAGAATCCGTTTGAAACCTGGTCAGACGTGAATCCCGCGCTGCCCGATTCCCAAATCGAGGTTCTGGGCCCCCCGCCGACGTCCGGAACGCGGGATGCTTTCGTCGAACTGGCGATGGAAGGCGGTTGTAAGTCCGTCGATTGGATCGCCGCGCTTAAGAAGACCGACAAGAATCGTTACAAGGCTATTTGCCACACGATTCGCGAGGACGGCGCTTTCGTCGAAGCTGGCGAGAACGACAACCTGATTGTGCAGAAGCTGGAAGCCAATCCGAACGCGTTCGGTATTTTCGGATTCAGTTTCCTCGACCAGAATAAAGAGAAGGTGAAAGGTGCGCTGGTTGACGGCGTGGCGCCGACTTTCGATGCGATCGCCGCAGGCGACTACCCGGTCTCCCGGCCCCTGTTCTTCTATGTGAAGAAGGCGCACGTGGATGTCATACCCGGTCTGCGCGGTTACCTACGTGAGTTCACGAGCGAACGAACCTGGGGCGAGGAAGGCTACCTTTCCGAGCGTGGCCTGATTCCGATGCCGGATAAGGAGCGCAGAGAAGTGGCTGCCGCCGTGCGTGACCTTACGCCACTGTCGATGGTGATCGAGTAATCCTGCCATAATCGAGACAGACGCGGCGACCCTATAGGGGTCGCCGCGGTCATTTGAGATGCGGTTGCGCTGCGATAGAAGAACCTTATGCAAAGCACGACACTGATCCTGTTGCTTACCTTCATGGCGGTAGCGGCGTTCTACTTCGGGCGCAGGCGCTCGCTCGCGACGGTCGGCGGGCCGGGCCACAGGATGGATTTGCATTCCTTGCCGGGCTATTACGGTTACTACGTTGCCATCTGGTGTGCGCTGCCGGCTTTGTTGCTGCTCTCCGCCTGGTTATTCATGGAACCGAGACTGGTGGTAGCGCTGGTCGTGCAGGGGCTTCCGGAGTCGTATGCATCATTGGCGTCCGGCGAGCTGGATCTGCTGGTTAACAACATTCAGAATCTCGCGTCCGGAGACGTTGTCAGTATTGAAGTCGATCCCGAACTGCAGGCGGCGGCAGCGATGTTCAACGACTACATCGGAAAGAGCCGCCAGATGCTGGCAGGACTCGCGCTGGGCGTTGCGGTCCTTGGGGGCGCGCTGGCATGGCGCCGGATTCAACCGGACCTGCGCGCGCGTAACCGCGTAGAGAAAGTTATCCGCTTGCTGTTGATTGCTGCTTCGAGTATCGCGATCTTCACGACCATCGGTATCGTTTTATCGGTGCTCTTCGAGGCGATACTGTTCTTTCGCAAGGTACCCGTATCGGAGTTCCTGTTCGGCCTGACCTGGAGCCCGCAGACTGCCATACGGGCGGACCAGGTCGGTTCCTCAGGCAGTTTCGGCGCGGTCCCGCTTTTCACCGGTACGTTGCTCATTACTGCGATCGCAATGTTCGTTGCGGTGCCGGTTGGTCTGATGACCGCCATTTACCTGGCCGAGTATTCATCATCTCGGGTGCGCGGAATTGCCAAGCCACTGCTGGAAGTGCTGGCCGGTATTCCGACAGTCGTATATGGCTTCTTCGCCGCATTGACAGTTGCACCGTGGATTCGGCAGTTCGGTGAATCGGTGGGGCTCGCGGTTGCATCCGAGAGCGCATTAGCCGCCGGTGTGGTCATGGGCATCATGATTATTCCGCTTGTTTCCTCGTTGTCCGACGATGCGATCAACGCGGTGCCCGCCGCAATGCGCGACGGTGCACTGGGCCTCGGTTCGACACGTTCGGAGACGATGAAAAAGGTCATCCTGCCCGCGGCTCTGCCCGGAATCGTCGGCGGCATTCTGCTGGCGGTCTCGCGCGCGATCGGCGAAACGATGATCGTGGTCATGGCCGCTGGTTTATCGGCGAATCTGACGGCCAACCCTTTCGAAGCGGTCACTACCGTGACCGTGCAGATTGTGACGCTGCTGGTTGGCGACCAGGAATTCGACAGTGCCAAAACGCTGGCCGCATTCGCCCTTGGATTGATGCTGTTCGTCGTTACCTTGTGCCTGAACGTCATTGGCCTGAGCGTCGTTCGCAAGTATCGCGAGCAGTATGAATAGCGGTGGCAGTCATGGGAAATAAACTGACAACCAGCGAAATCGTTGCGGCCGGTCTCGCCAGGCGCCGACGCAAGGAGACGACGTTTCGCCTCCTAGGCATTCTTGCGACAGCGGTCGGTGTGCTATTTCTCGGTGTCTTCTTTGCAACCCTGATCGCCAAAGGCGCCAGTGCATTCAAGCAGACCTTCGTGCAACTCGAGATTACGCTGGATGCCGAGGTCATTGCGCCGGGTGGCGAAATAGATCTCGAGTACGCGGATTTCGACGGCCTCGTGCGTACTGCGCTGCGATCAAGGTTTCCGGACGCCAAGAGCCGTGCTGATCGTCGTGAACTGTATCGCCTCATCAGTGTCGGTGCGGGTTACCAGCTGCGCGATCTCGTCGCGTCCAATCCGGACCTAATCGGCGCCAAACAGTCGCTGTGGGTGCCCGCGTCTTCGGATGTCGATATGCTCCTCAAGGGCAATATCGATGCGAGCGTCGAAGAAGCGCTGCGAACGATGTCCGATAAGCAGATCGCCTGGGTCGAATCGCTCGAAAATTCGGGTGAGATTCGCTCCGAATTCAACGACGCTTTATTCGGTAATGGCGACTCGCGAGACCCGGAGCTGGCAGGAATCAAGGGTGCTGTTATGGGATCCTTTTACATGCTGCTGGTCACGATCGCTTTGTCGTTTCCGATCGGTGTGGCCGCCGCAATCTACCTGGAGGAATTTGCGCCGAAAAACCGCTGGTCGGACCTGATCGAGGTAAATATCAATAATCTCGCCGCAGTGCCGTCCATAGTCTTCGGCTTGCTCGGACTGGCCGTTTTCATCAACTGGATGTCATTGCCGCGGTCAGCGCCTGTGGTAGGCGGCCTGGTGCTAACGCTTTTGACACTGCCAGTGATAATCATCGCGTCCCGGGCATCGATTCAGGCAGTTCCGCCGTCGATTCGCGAGGCCGCGTTGGGGCTTGGTGCCTCCAGCACCCAGGTCGTGTTTCATCACGTGCTGCCGCTGGCCATGCCCGGCATGCTGACGGGCGCGATTATCGGCATGAGTCGAGCACTCGGTGAGTCGGCTCCACTGCTTATGATCGGCATGGTCGCGTTTATTGTTGATGTGCCTGGCGGATTCACCGATCCTGCGACGGCATTGCCCGTGCAGATATATCTCTGGGCCGACAGTCCCGAGCGCGCATTTGCCGAGCGCACATCGGCGGCGATTATCGTGCTGCTGGGATTCCTGCTGCTGATGAACCTGGCTGCGGTAATCATCAGAAAACGTATGGAGCGCAAATGGTAAGCGCAGTATTTGAGCTGTGAGGAAGCCTGTATGACAATGCCTGTTATGACCGAGACGATCCCCGACAATTCGACCGCGCCAGAGGCGCCCGCCCCGAAGGCCGACAATCCTGATTCGGCCGGTCGAATGGGCCTCGATGAATTTTTGGAACAGGCAACCGACCTTACTGACGAGACGGTGGGAACGGTCACTTGTGATCATCCTTTCATGGTGGCCGACGACGTCAACGTCTACTACGGTGACAACCACGCGATAAAGCACGTCTCACTGGAAATCGGCAAGAAGGAAGTGATTGCTCTGATCGGTCCCTCAGGATGCGGCAAGTCGACCTTCCTGCGGTGTCTGAATCGCATGAACGACACGATCGAAACCGCTCGCGTTACCGGAACCATCACACTGGACGGCAAGGATATCTATCGCAAGGAGCAGGATCCTGTGGCGCTGCGTGCGCGGGTCGGCATGGTGTTCCAGAAGCCGAACCCCTTCCCAAAGAGCATTTACGATAATGTTGCGTACGGACCCCGTATCCACGGGATTGCAGCGGACCGCGCCGAACTCGATGAAATTGTGCACACGAGCCTTGAACGGGCGGGGCTACTGAAGGAAGTCAAAGACCGTATGGATGAGCCAGGCACCAGCCTGTCCGGCGGTCAGCAACAGCGCCTTTGCATCGCACGGACCATTGCCGTGAATCCCGAGGTTATTCTTATGGATGAGCCGTGCTCGGCGCTGGATCCGATCGCGACGGCGCGCATCGAAGACCTGATGGACGAGCTTTGCGAGGATTACGCGATAGTCATCGTCACGCACTCGATGCAACAGGCGGCACGTGTTTCCAAGCGCGTCGCCTACTTCCACCTGGGGTTGCTGGTTGAAGTGGACAGTACCGACAGGATCTTTACCAATCCGCAGCACAAGCTGACCGAGGATTACATTACCGGCCGAATTGGCTAAGGGTAAGACGCGACGGCGCGCTACGAGGAGTTTTCGGACCAATACTCGGCGAAGCGCTTTTCCGAAAAACCGACTGCAAGGAAGCTGTCGGATTCGAGTACCGGGCGTTTCAGTAAAGTCGGGCGGTCAATAATCAATTCGAATGCCCGCTCTTTATCCATATCGTTACGGTCCACCTCGGGAATCTTGCGCCACGTCAGGCTGCGCCGATTCAAGAGCTTTTGCCAGTCGAGGCCGGTCGACCAGCGTTCCAGCATCTCGAGAGTGAGCCCATCCTCGCGAATATCATGAAAACGGAACTCGATGTCGTGCTCCGCGAGGTACTTGCGCGCCGTGCGGCACGTGTCGCAACTCATGATTCCGTAAACCGTCAGCATCGTCGTTGCTTAATCCAGATTCCTCAATAGATCGTTCAACCCGGTTTTTGCCCGCGTCTTCTCGTCAACCTGCTTCACAATGACCGCGCAGTACAGTGAGTATTTTCCATCGTCTGACGGCAGGTTGCCAGCGACAACCACGGACCCTTCCGGAATTCTGCCGTAGCTGATTTCGCCGGTTCGTCGATCGTAGATGCGCGTGCTCTGGCCAATATACACGCCCATCGAAATGACGGACCCTTTTTCCACCACGACGCCCTCGACGATCTCCGATCGGGCGCCGATAAAGCAGCCGTCCTCGATAATGGTCGGCCCGGCCTGGACGGGCTCCAGCACGCCGCCGATGCCCACGCCGCCGGACAGGTGCACATTCTTGCCGATCTGTGCGCAGCTGCCAACGGTTGCCCATGTGTCCACCATCGTGCCGCTGTCGACGTAAGCGCCGATATTCACGAAGCTCGGCATCAGCACGACATCCGGCGCGACATGAGCGCCCCGGCGAACGACCGCATCCGGTACGACGCGAACCCCGTCGGCGGCGAATTGTTCTGCCGTGTAGCCGGCGTACTTCAGCGGCACTTTGTCAAAGAACCGCGTGTGGCCGCTCTCGTGAATCCGGTTATCGGTTAGCGCGAAGCTCAGGAGTACCGCTTTTTTCAGCCACTGATTAACATGCCAGCCGTTTTCATTTGGCTCCGCAACCCGCGCCTCGCCGGAATCGAGCAGCTGGATCGCATCCTCCACAGCCGCCGCGACGGATGCTTTATCCTCAAATCCCTGTGCCCGATCGTCAAAAGCCCGGTCGATAATCTGCTCTAGTTTCTGCATGGATCTTTCCCGTTAATTGAAGTCGCTGTCCAGCCTTGCGAGCAGCGCCTCGCGCACCTCTGCCTGTCTGTTGTCATCGAGCGGTCCGCCGGTCTCTTCGCTAATATAAAAGACATCCTCTGCGCGTTCACCGATCGTCATGATCTTGGCTGCCTCGATATCGACGTACTTCTCGACAAAGACGCGACCGATCTCGCTCAGCAGTCCTGGCCGGTCGGCCGCCACAATCTCGAGTACCGTATTGTCATTCGACGAGCTCGGACTGAAATCGACGCTGGTTTTCGTGGTGAACATGCGGGCCTGGCGCGGCAATTTGCGCGTTACGGTGAGTTCGCTGTCGTCCTGAGCGGTCAGGACACGCGCCAACATTCGGCGAATCTTGTTGATGCGGGCATCGTCGATATCGACTCGCGCGTCGAGTTCCATGAATACGAAGGAATCGATGCTATAGCCTTTCTCCAGGGGCACAACGCGGGCGTCGATAATTGTCATGCCCATTTCGTCCAGCACCGCAGTCGCGTGCGCAAACGTTCTTTTCGCTCTTGGTGTATACAGGACCGCTTCTACACCGTCGCCATTCTCACGACGTCGCACGTCGACCAGTCCGATATCGGACGCCGTGTCCGAGTTAGCCAACCATTCCGTATGCCAGGCGATTTCATGACTGCGATGACGCAGGAAGTAGTTCGCATTCATCAGCTCCCAAATTTCGTCAATGCGTGAGTCGCGGATACCGTTCGCATGGAGGATCTCCCGGGCCTTGGTCTGTTTTTCCAGTATCAGCTGCTCCCGGTCGATCGGATTCTCGAGGCCGCGACGTAATGCACGACGGGTCAGTTCATAGAGATCATGAAACAGCTGTGCCTTCCAGGAGTTCCACAGCTTCGGGTTGGTGCCGCGCACGTCGGCCACGGTCAGCAGATACAGGTAATCCAGGTGCCCCGGATCACCGACCATCGTCGCAAACGCGTTAACAACGTCCGGATCGCCGATATCCTTTTTCTGCGCCGTCGTTGACAAAATCAGGTGATGTCTTACCAGCCAGGCGACGACGCCCGCTTCGTACTTACTGAGGCCGTGTTCAAGACAAAAAGCCTCGGCATCGACCGCACCCAGCTCCGAGTGATCGCCACCGCGACCCTTGGCAATGTCGTGAAACAGGCCGGCAAGGTAGACTATTTCGGGCTGCTCGATGCTCTGCATGATCGCGCTGCAGTCCGGGAACTCATCGTTGTAGCGGGGGAGCGCGAAGCGCCGAAGGTTGCTGACAACAAACAGGGTGTGTTCGTCCACCGTGTACGCGTGAAACAGGTCGTATTGCATGCGGCCGACAATCCGCCCGAAGGACGGGATGTAAAGCCCCAGCACGCCATAAAGATTCATGCGCCGCAGTTCGTGCGTAACGCCTGCAGGCGCGCGCAGTATATTCAGAAACAGACGATGATTGCGCGGGTGCTGTCGAAATTCCTCGTCAATCAGATAGAGGTGCCGCTTTATAAGGCCGATCGTGTAGGCGCTGACGCCCCGAATTTGCGGGTTTTGCTGCAATACGAGGAAGAGTTCCAGCAGCGCCGAAGGGTCGTCCGAGAAAACCCGATCGTGGATGGTCTGCAGGTAGCCGTTCTTGATCTGGAAGTGCTCATTCAGCGGCTCCGGAGCGGCATCGGGGTCCATCAGGATGGCTTCCTCGAACAGCTGCAGCAGCATCTCATTCAGGCGGCTCAGCTCCATCACCGTGCGGTAGTAGCGCTGCATGAGTTGCTCGACGGCGAGGGTGTAGCTCGCGTCTTCATAACCAAGCATGTGTGCGAGCTTGATCTGGTGATCGAAAAGCAGGCGGTCCTCGCGCCGCCCGGTCAGTATGTGCAGGCCGAAGCGAATGCGCCACAAGAACGTCTGACCTTCTTCGAGCCGCCTGAGCTGGCCTGGGGTCAGGAATTCATGATCCACCAGCTCCGCCAGCGTCGCCGCACCGAAATGTCGCTTGGCGACCCAGCCAATCATCTGGATGTCGCGCAGCCCGCCCGGACTGCCTTTCACATTGGGTTCGAGATTGTACGCCGTGTCGTAATAACGGTGGTGCCGCGCAATCTGCTCCTTGCGCTTTTCGGCAAAGAATTCGGTCGACGGCCAGATCTTGTCGGGCCCGATGCTCTCTTGCATCGCGTCGAAAAGGGAGACCGGTCCTGCCAGAAGCCGTGCCTCCATCAGGGTGGTTGCGACCGATAGGTCGGCGCTGGCTTGTTCAAAACACTGATCGATCGTGCGCACGCTGTGGCCGATCTCGAGGCCGATGTCCCATAGCGCCGTAATGAAAGCAGAGAGCGCTTCCTCGGCACCGTCCGGCAGTTCGTCCGGCACCAGGATCATGACGTCGACGTCCGAATACGGGTGCAATTCGCCGCGGCCATAGCCGCCGACTGCGACGAGCGCAGAACCGGATTCCTCGACACCCTGCCGCCAAAGTCTGATCAGCTGCTCGTCGATGATGGCGGCACGGGCATGGACAAGCTCGACAACCGGCTCCCCGGCCTCGAATCGTGCTTTCAGATCGTCGGCGCAGGCCGCCAGCGCTGCGCGAATTTCCCTGTAAGTGTTTGAATTATTGACGGTCGTCTGCGCCAAGCGTGAGGACCTCGTAGCCGCCAGCTGTGATTAAGACCGTATGTTCCCACTGTGCCGACAGGCTATGGTCCTTGGTGACCACGGTCCAGCCGTCCGGCAGCAGTTTGACGTTGGCTTTGCCGGCGTTGACCATCGGCTCGACGGTCAAGGTCATGCCTTCGCGGAGCTCCATCCCGGTTCCCGGTTTCCCGTAGTGCAGCACCTGGGGATCCTCGTGAAAAGCCTGGCCGATACCGTGGCCGCAATACTCTCTCACGATCGAAAACCGATTCTTCTCAACGTGCCTCTGCACCGCCGCTCCAACATCGCCAAGGTGCTTGCCAGGGCCCAACTCCTTGATGCCTAACCACATGCTTTCAAACGCAATATCCGACAGACGCTGGGCCTGAATATTGGGCTTGCCGACATGAAACATACGGCTGGTATCCCCGTGGAAGCCGTCCTTGATGACGGTCACGTCGATATTGAGCGCATCGCCGGACCTGAGCGTCTTGTCGCCCGGGATGCCGTGACAAACGACGTGGTTGACCGAGGTGCAGATCGATTTCGGGAAGCCGCGATAATTCAGCGGCGCCGGGATCGCCTGCTGCTCCTGGGTGATGAAGTCGTGACAGATGCGGTCCAGCTCGTCGGTGCGGACTCCAGGTTTTACATAATCCCCGATCATATCGAGGACCTCGGACGCCAGCCGTCCGGCGACCCGCATCTTGTCCTGCTGTTCCTGGTTCTTGATCGTCACTGTCATTCGATTCGCATATCACTCAATGAAAACCGGGGTCGAACCGAGGTTTTCTGCCACGTCGCGGCGAGCTGCCGTCCTGTAAACAGGAAAACCTCGGTTCGACCCCGGTTTCGCTGCAATTCCGCGTTGTTGAGCGCGGTCGGCTATGGTATAAAGCGCGCGCGCTGGTAGCAACTAGTTGCTGCTTGCAGCAAAAAAACTTCACACGTGTACCGTCACATCCTGCTGGGTGCCCCGCCAAAAAAGGGGTTGCGGGATGGGGTATGCGGAGGCCTAACCCGGAGATAATTCAATGGCAGACGTAACCATGCGCCAGATGCTAGAGGCTGGCGTGCATTTCGGTCATCAGACCCGTTACTGGAACCCAAAGATGGCGCCCTTCATCTTTGGCGAACGTAACAAGATCCACATCATCAACCTCGAAAAGAGCCTGCCGCTCGCCCGTGAAGCGTGCGCGTTCGTCAAAGCGACGGTCGCAGACGGCGGTACCGTGCTGTTCGTCGGCACCAAACGCGCGGCCCGTGAAGCCGTTCAGACACACGCGAAACGCTGTGAAATGCCCTATGTGAGCCAACGTTGGCTGGGCGGAATGTTAACGAACTACAAGACCATCCGGCAGTCGGTTAAACGTCTGATGACGCTTGAGCAAATGGCGGAAGAGGGTGGCTTCGAGGGCCTGACCAAGAAAGAGATTCTGGGCTTAAGCCGCGAGCAGGAGAAGCTGGAACGCAGCCTTGGCGGTATCAAGACAATGCGGTCCCTCCCCGACGTGCTGTTCGTCGTTGACGTCGACCATGAGGACATCGCAATCCGGGAAGCCAAGAAACTGGGTATTCCAGTGGTTGCCATTGTGGACACCAATTGCTCGCCGGATGGTGTTGATTACATTATTCCGGGTAATGACGATGCAATGCGCGCGATTGAACTCTACTCCGGGCTGATCGCCGACGCGGTACTGGACGGGAAAGCGTCTATTCCAGAGGTTGCGCTCGGCGAGGACGAGTTTGTTGAACTCGACGAAGAAGGCAAGCCGAAAAAGACTCGGGCAAAAAAGAAAGCCGCCAAGAAGAAGACAGCCAAGAAAGCGGCTGTGAAGAAGAGGCCGACGGTGAAGAAGGCAGAGGCTGACGTTGAAGCCAAGGCCGGCGACGAGGCGCCTGCGACGGACGAGGCAACGCCGAAGGCGGAAGCCAAGGCACAGGTTGAGGTCGAGCCGCAATCCGAATCGGCGACAAAGGCAAAGCCCGTAGAAGCCGAGCCCCAGGTCGAGACCAAGCCGAAGGCAGAAGCCAAGCCGAAGGCAGAAGCCAAGCCCAAGGCTGAAGCCAAGCCCAAGGCAGAGGCCAAGCCCAAGGCAGAGGCCAAGCCCAAGGCAGAGGCCAAGCCGAAGGCAGAAGCCAAGCCCAAGGCAGAGGCCAAGCCCAAGGCAGAAGCCAAGCCCAAGGCAGAAGCCAAGCCCAAGGCAGAAGCCAAGCCCAAGGCAGAAGCCAAGCCCAAGGCAGACGAGAAGGCGGAGGACTGAGCGATGACGATCACAGCATCAATGGTTAAGGAACTTCGCGAGCGCACCGGCGCGGGGATGATGGAGTGTAAGAAGGCTCTCGTCGCGACGGATGGCGATATCAATGCGGCGGCGGAAGAACTGCGCAAGTCCGGTCAGGCCAAAGCTGACAAGAAGGCCGGCCGAGTCGCTGCTGATGGGCGTGTCGTGATCAAGACCGACGCGGGTAAAGCCGTCATTGCGGAAATCAACTCCGAGACCGACTTCGTCGCCAAAGACGAGAATTTTGTGAGCTTCTCTGAAGGTGTTGCAGCGGCCGCGCTGGCCTCGGATACGGTTGACGCAACGGCGCTCGCTGCGATGCCGATCGACGGCTCGGCCACTGTCGAGCAAGCACGCACCGAGTTAATTACGAAGGTCGGTGAAAACATCTCGGTTCGTCGGCTCGCGATTGTCAGTGGAAGCGGCCCGATCGGGCACTATACGCACGGTGCTCGTATTGGCGCGGTAGTCGTGCTCAACGGCGGCAACGAAGAACTGGCGCGCGACATTGCCATGCACATTGCGGCAAGCAATCCCGTCTGTGTCGACGAGAATCAGGTGCCCGCCGAAACGCTGGACCGGGAACGACGGATCTTCTCCGAGCAAGCGGCAGCTACCGGCAAGCCGGCCGAGATCATCGAGAAAATGGTCACCGGGCGAATTGCCAAGTTCCTGAAAGAGATCACACTGGTTGGCCAGCCTTTCGTAAAGGATCCGGATATCTCCGTCGGTAAGCTACTGAAAGACGCGGGCGCCAGTGTCGATTCCTTTGTACGTTTCGAAGTCGGCGAAGGCATCGAGAAGAAAGAAGACAATTTCGTCGAAGAAGTCATGGCACAGGTGAAAGGCACCGCTTGAAAGGAATCGCTTAAGCCTTTGATTTTATAGGAGACCTCGTATCCAAAATACGCTAGAATCAGGCACCGTCGGGGTACCGGCCTCGGCACCGAAGAGAGCGCTGCATGAATGATTCTGACGTTCGATACGGTCGCGTGCTGCTGAAGCTGAGCGGTGAGGCGCTGATGGGCGACCTCGATTACGGCATCGAGCCCCAGGTCATCCAGCGAATCGCGGCGGAGGTAGCGACGGCACGCAAAACCGGCGTCGAGATTGCAATTGTGATTGGCGGCGGCAACATTTTCCGCGGCGCCGGTCTCGCGCGCGCCGGGATGGATCGTGTGACCGGCGACTACATGGGCATGCTCGCGACGGTAATGAATGCGCTGGCGATCCAGGACGCGCTCGAGTCCCTCGATGTCTATGCGCGCGTCATGTCGGCCCTGCAGATACACGACGTATGCGAGGATTACATCCGCCGTCGCGCGGTGCGGCATCTGGAAAAAGGCCGCGTTGTCATACTGGCAGCCGGTACCGGTAACCCGTTTTTTACGACTGACACCGCGGCTAGCCTGCGTGCGATTGAAATCGGAGCCGACGTCCTGCTCAAAGCGACCAAGGTTGATGGAGTTTACGATGCGGACCCAATGACCAATTCGAATGCGAAACGCTACGAAACAGTCTCGTTCGACCAGGTACTCGCGGACAAACTAACCGTTATGGATGCCACGGCAATCGTGATGTGTCGCGACAACGAGTTACCGCTGCGCGTTTTTGATCTGACGCGTAAGGAGGCTTTGGTGCAGGCTATATCGGGCGACCAGGTTGGCACGCTGGTAACCGCCTGATCTCGATATCAGTCTGGAAAAACGGGTTACGAAATACGAAGTAAGCACTGAGGGCACTGAACGTGTTGGATGAAATCAAGAAAGACGCTGCAGAGCGGATGGCAAAGAGTGTTAACTCGTTGCGGCAGGATTTGACCAAGATTCGCACGGGTCGCGCGCACACGAGCCTGCTTGATCATATTACGGTCGAATATTATGGCAGCCCGGTTCCCCTGAACCAGGTCTCGAATGTCGGCGTTGAGGACTCACGCACGCTGATCATTACGCCATGGGAGAAAGACATGGTGCAGCCCATTGAAAAAGCGATTATGGGGTCTGACCTCGGTCTTAACCCGTCATCGGCAGGCACGGTAATTCGAGTGCCGTTGCCCCCACTGACCGAAGAGCGTCGCAAAGACATGATCCGCGTCGTGCGCCAGGAAGCGGAAGGCGGGAGAATCGCGGTTCGCAACATCCGCCGCGATGCGATGCATGATATCAAGGAGCTCCTCAAGGAGAAGATGATCGGTGAAGACGAGGAGCGTCGTGCGGAAGTTGAAATACAGGGCATCACCGACAAACACGTCGCGGAAATTGACAAGCTACTCGCTGAAAAAGAAGCGGAGTTGATGGAGGTCTGACAGGCCTGCAATCGTCGTCAAGAACACCGTGACCTTGAATCAGACAAGTTTGCCGAAACACGTCGCCGTCATCATGGATGGCAACGGTCGCTGGGCGAAAGCGCGGCAAAAGCCCCGTCGAGCTGGTCACCGGGCAGGCGTGAAGGCGGTCCGCGCAACGGTGGAGGAAGCCGCGAAGCAGGGCGTCGAAGTCTTGACGCTGTTTGCTTTCAGCAGTGAGAACTGGGCGCGGCCCGAGGAAGAGGTGCATAGCCTCATGGCCCTTTTTCTCGAGGCATTGCGACGAGAAGTGGACGAACTGCATCGTAATAATGTGCGACTGCGCGTTATCGGTGCCAGGGAGCTGCTGAATCCCGGCCTCGTCAAAAAATTTGGTGATGCCGAAGAAAAGACCGCCAACAACACAGGCCTGTTGTTGAACGTCGCGGTCGCTTACGGAGGGCGCTGGGATATTCTCGTGGCAACAAAGCGCATCGCGCGGAAAGTTGCGGACGGTGAGATCGAGGTGGACGACATCGACGAAGCACGACTGGCAGCGGAGATGCAGCTCGCGGACTGCCCGGAACCGGATCTCTTGATACGTACCGGCGGCGAACAGCGCATCAGCAATTTCCTGCTCTGGAATATTGCCTATGCGGAACTCTGGTTCACGGACGTCCTCTGGCCAGATTTTGACGCCGGCGAATTCCACAAGGCCCTGCAGTACTTTGCCGAGAAGCAGCGCCGCTTCGGTCAGACCGGCGAACAGCTGGCGGCGGCAGAATGTTAAAGACACGCATCATAACGTCCGTCATAGCGCTGCTCGCGCTGGGCGTCATTTTGTTCGTCGTTCCTGGCTACGCAGCCGAGCTTATTATTACGGTGCTCGTGATTGCAGGGGCCTGGGAGTGGTCGGGTTTCCTCGGCGTGCCGGGGTCGGCGTTTCGCGGTGTTTTCGTCGCGGTTATTGGCGGACTGATGGCCGCGTCCTACCTGCTGCTGCCACAGATTTCCGCCCTCATCCTGCAAATCGCATTCGGCTGGTGGTTCATCGCCTTCGTCTGGGCACTGTTCTTCCCGACGCCGATTCCTACGGTCGTACGCTGGACTGTCGGCGTGCTGGTCCTGGTGCCGATGTACGTCGCACTGATTAGTCTGTATCGGACCGGGCCCGAAATCCTGCTGTTCGCCCTACTGATTGTCTGGGCCGCAGACGCGGGCGCCTATTTTGCGGGCAAACAGTTTGGGCGCGTGAAGCTGGCGCCGAGCATCAGTCCCGGAAAGACCTGGGAGGGCGTTTTTGGCGGGCTGCTGGTCGTTGCACTGCTGGCGGCAGCTACCGCGCGCTGGACCGGTAACGATCTCGCGGTGTTGCTGCCGTTTTGCCTGGCCGTTGCCGTCTTGTCTATTGTCGGCGACCTCACGGTGAGTATGTTCAAGCGCACGGCCGGCGTGAAAGACAGCGGTACGATGTTCCCGGGCCACGGCGGCGTCCTCGATCGTGTGGACAGCGTCGCCGCGGCGGCGCCGCTGTTCGCGCTCGGATTGGGCTGGCTGGGACTCGTTTAATGGGATATTCATCGTGCATTCATCGTGATTCGGTTAGCGTGTCGAATCGACCGGGCGGAACTGACGCGCGCCGTGTCAGTCACATAGCACAGGGCGACCGGAGTACGACAGACGGCACGCGCCAACACCACAAGTACATGTTTAACTTCGGAATTATGACTCTAGATGGATAGCGCAATCATTAGTATCCTGGCTTTCATTGCCGCGATCAGCATTCTGGTCGCCGTGCACGAATATGGCCATTATATTGTTGGTCGCTGGACCGGAATGAAGGTGCTTCGGTTTTCCATCGGCTTTGGCTCGCCAATCTGGTCTCGTACGTCAGGCAAGGATCAGACCGAATACTGCATCTCGGCCATTCCACTCGGCGGATACGTGCGCTTCCTGGATAGCCGTGATGGCCCGGTCGACCCGGAAGACGAAGGTCGCGCATTCAATCATCGACCGATTCCGGCGCGCATCGCTGTGCTGCTGGCCGGACCTGGTTTCAATTTTGTTTTTGCGGTGATCGCCTACTGGCTATTACTGGCCGGCGGGGTCATGGCACTGAAGCCGGCTATAGGAGATGTAACGCCGGGATCCTATGCAGATGAGGCCGGCCTCAATTTCGGCGACAAGATCGTTGCCGTCGGCGATATCGAGGCAACGGAATGGGAAACGACGCTTGTTGAGATCCTTAACAACCTCGTCGCCGATGGCCGCGTGCCGATGACGCTGGAGAATGAGCAGGGACGGCAACGTTCGGTCGTCCTCGACGTTGGCGATGATCGCACGCGTTTAACCGAGCCCGGACTGCTTTTCGACGGCCTGGGTTTCGAGGTCTGGCAGCCGCCGGCCGAGATCGGCACACTGTCGCCGGGCGGCGCGGCAGAAACAGCGGGGCTCAGGGTGGGTGACCGCATACATGCCGTAAACGGGGAGCGCATCCGGACGTTCAACGACCTGATCGCCGTGTTGGCGCCGCTCGCCAGGCAGCGGGTGACGTTGGAATACGTCCGTGGCGGCCAGCTGGCCAGTATGGATCTTACGCTCGACGAGCATGAGGTCGACGGAGAGAAGCGCGGCCTGTTGGGCATCAGCCTGCCTCAAACGTCGTCCGATTATTACTATCGTCAGACTTTCACCCCGATGCAGTCGCTTCTGGCCGCCGTCAACAAGACCTGGGACACGAGCGTCTTTACGGTAAGCATGCTCGGCCGCATGATTACCGGTGACGTTTCGATCAAGAACATCAGTGGACCCATCAATATCGGCCAGATTGCCGGCGAGTCCGCACAGCGGGGTGTGAAGTATTTCCTGGGTTTTCTGGCCGTCGTCAGTATCAGCCTTGGCATCCTCAATTTATTGCCGATACCCGTTCTCGATGGTGGCCAGATCGTCTATCAGGTCGTGGAGATGATAAAGGGCAGCCCGATGACCGAACGCGCACAAATGCTCGGGCAACAGGTCGGTATTTTCGCGTTAATCTTGCTAATGAGCTACGCGTTTTACAATGACATATCGAGAATCCTGAGTTAGTCGGCACAGGCGGCGATACATTGCAGATAAGACAAACATTTTTCGCGATCTTGATGATGCTACCGATGGCTACGGTCGTCGCCGCTGATTTCGTCGTCAAAGACATGCGAGTCGAGGGCCTGCAGCGTATATCGGAAGGCACCGTGTTCAATTATCTACCCGTGAATATTGGCGACAGAATCGACAATATTCGTATCGGTGAGGCGATTCGTGCGCTGTACCTTCAGGGCTTGTTCGACAACATCGAAATGCGTCGCGATGGTGACACGCTCGTTATCGTGGTCGTGGAGCGCCCGTCCATCGAGAGCTTCGAGATCGACGGCAACAAGGACATCAAGACAGAAGACCTGATGGAATCCTTGCGCGGCGTCGGGCTGGCGCGAGGTAGAACATTTGATCGCTCAGTGCTCGATAACGTCGAGATGTTTCTTCGCGAGCAGTACTACGACCGTGGCAAGTATGGTGTCGCTATAGAGACCAACATTCAGGAGCGTCCAAACAATACGGTGCGTGTGAAAGTCGATGTGAAGGAAGGCGATCGCGCCAAAATTCGACAGGTCAACATTGTCGGCAACGAGACTTTTGACGACGATGAAATTCGTGAGGACTTCACGCTGGATACTGCCAACTGGCTTTCCTGGATTCGCCAGGATGACCGCTATGCCAAGGAGGCGCTGGAAGGGGACCTTGAAATACTTCGCTCTTTCTACATGGATCGTGGCTACGCCGACTTCAAAATCGAATCCACGCAGGTAGCGATATCACCGAACAAGAAGGACATCTTCGTAACAATCGGAATTCGCGAGGGAGATCTGTATACGATTTCCGACGTCAAGCTTGTTGGTGAAATGGTCATTCCCGAAGCGTTCTTGCGTGGCTTGATTCTTACGGCGCCGGGGGCTATCTACAACCAGCGCGCGCTGACCCAGACAACCGAGTTGATGGCGTTCCGCCTGGGTGAGGAAGGCTACGCCAACGCGGAAATCGAGCCTGTCCCCGAGCTTGATCGAGAAAAGAAAGAAGCGTCGGTGACCTTTTACGTCAACCCGCAGAACCGGGTATACGTCCGTCGCATCAGCTTTAACGGTGTTGACCAGGTGGACGACGAGGTGTTGCGGCGTGAAATGCGGCAGATGGAGGGTTCGTACCTTTCCAATTCGCTGGTTGATCGTTCGAAGGTTCGTCTGCAACGCCTGCCCTACATCGAGTCCGTCGAAGTAGATAACTCGCCGGTACCGGGAAGCCCCGACCTGGTCGATGTGGATTTTGACCTCGAGTACAGAATGCCGGGCCAGTTTTCAGGTGGCGTCGGCTATTCCGAGTCACAGAAACTGTTGCTGAACGGTAGCATCGTGCACACGAACTTTCTCGGCAGCGGCAACCGCGTAGCGCTTGAACTCAATTCCGGCCGCTTTCAGAAGCTGTACAGCCTGTCTCACTCTGATCCTTACCGTTCCATGGACGGCATACGTCGCACGGTAAGTATCAACTACCGGGATATCACGCAGTTTACGTCGGCCGCGTCAGATTTTTCGACGACCAGCGCCGGGGCGACCATCGATTACGGCTATCCGATTACGGAATACCAGTCGGTATCGATCGGTGCGACATTTCAGCATTCGGAACTTCTGTCGTCGACGGGTAGTACTCAGCAGGCGCAGGACTGGGTACTCAACAATGGCAATCCCTTCATCGAAGATTTGGGTAGCGGGGTGGTCTTCTTTGGTTCGGAATTCGATACCGTTGAGCTGATCGCGGGCTGGACCTACGACAGCCGTAACCGCTCGCTGTTTGCGAACCGCGGTACCCGACAGCAGCTGTTCCTCTCGATGGCGGTGCCCGGCAGTGACGTCGAGTACTACCAGGCGCGTTACAGTTTCACCAAATATTTCCCAATCACCCCAAAATGGGTACTCAGATTCAACTCTGAACTGGGCATTGGCGAGGGCATCGGCGACACCACGGCGCTGCCCCCTTACAAACAGTTTTACGGCGGCGGGCCGCAGTCGGTCAGAGGCTTCAAGGAGTCGTATCTCGGGCCGCGCGACAGCTTCGGCCGTCCTTACGGCGGTAACGTGTTGGTTGCGAGTCAGCTAGAGCTTATACTGCCGCTTCCGGACAAATGGGCCAGCCAGGCGCGCGCCAGCTTATTTTACGACGTCGGTAACGTGTTCAACACGGGCGAAGTGGCGTTTACGGACAAGCTTGGCAGCCCGATTTTGTACGAACCCGATTTGGATGACTTACGCACATCGATTGGAATAGGCGTGCAGTGGCTCGCGCCATTGGGACTGTTCCGGTTCAGTTATGCATACCCGTTAGATGCTTTTGACGGGAATGACAGGTATTACGGAGACGAGCTGGAGCGATTCCAGTTCTCCATTGGACAAGCGTTTTAAGGAATGGAAGGTTTATGAGTCTTGTGAAGCGACAATTGGTCAAAGCAGTATTGGGGGTAGCGTTGGTGTGCGCATTTGCGTTGCCGGCGGTAGCGCAAGATATGAAAATTGGTGTCGTCAGTTTGCCGGCGCTGATCGAACGGGCACCGCAGACAAAGATTGCCATGGACGCACTTCAGGAAGAGTTTGCGCCGCGCCAGCGAGAGTTCCTTGCGAAGCAAAAGGAATTCGAAGACCTGACGGCCAAAGCGCAAAAAGACTTTGCCGTTATGGGTGAGACCGAGCGTCGCAATGCGGAAAAAGACCTTCGCGATTTACAGCGTGAGGTGACCCGATTGCAGAATGAATTCCGCGAGGACCTTAATCTCCGTCAGAACGAAGAGTACGGCGTTCTTCAGCGGGCGATGCTAAAGGAAGTCCAGGATTACGCGCAGGAGCAGGGCTATGACCTGATCGTTGGAGATGGCGTCCTGTTTGCAAGCAATGCCGTTAATATTACGGAGGAGGTATTGCGCGCTGTCGAAGCCAATCATCAGGCAACAAGCGCTCGTTAGCCCCGGTCTTTGAATAAAGGGAGGCGTGCCGTCGTATGCCGATCAGCCTCGGAGAGCTTGCCACGCAGTTTGGTTGTGAGTTGATCGGTGACCCCGATGTTGTCGTCAAGGGCGTTGCGTCATTGTCCAGCGCGTCGCCGGACTCACTGAGTTTTCTCTCCAATGCCGCGCTTAAAGAGCAGCTTCTGACGACCAAGGCTGCCGCCGTAATTCTGCGTGCCGCCGATGCCGACGCATCGCCCGTTGCGTCGATCATTCATGATGACCCCTATGCCTGTTACGCGCGAATGGCCGCCGTGCTCTGCCCCCCGGCTGTCGTTGAGCCGGGCATCCATCCGACCGCGGTTGTAGCAGCTTCGGCAACGGTTGCCGACAGCGCGCAGATCGCCGCGAACGCCGTTGTTGGCGAGCGTTCGGTAATTGGCGAACAAGCATTCGTGGGGCCCGGTACGGTCGTCGGGCCGGATTGCACGGTTGGTGACGAGTGCCGACTGATCGCCAACGTCACGCTGGCGCGCAGCGTACGCGTTGGGGTACGTAGCATTCTGCATCCCGGAGTTGTCATCGGCGCAGACGGATTTGGCAATGCCATGTCGCCGGAAGGCTGGGTCAAAGTGCCCCAGCTGGGCGGTGTGCGCATTGGCGCTGATGTCGAGATTGGCGCCAACTCTACGGTCGATTGTGGCGCGCTGGACGATACCGTCATCGAGGACGGTGTGCGCATCGATAACCTTTGTATGATTGCACACAATGTGCGTGTCGGCGCGCACACGGCCCTTGCTGGGATGGTGGGGATCGCGGGGAGCACCACGATTGGCGAACGTTGCCTGTTTGCCGGAAAAGCGGGAGCCGTCGGCCACATCACCGTGTGCGATGACGTCATCGTTGCCGCAAGGACCTTCCTGTCCAAGGACGTTTCGGAACCGGGAACCTATGCGGCAAGCTTTCCCGCAACGAATGCGAAGAGCTGGGCACGCCAGCTTGCCCGCTTCCGGCGATTAGGCGACCTGATCGAGCGGGTCAGGAAACTGGAAAAGGGACGCGACTGATGGCTGCTTGTCCGCGGGTGCAAATGCGATGATACATCCCACTGCCGTAGTCTCCGATCGAGCCGACATTGCCGACGACGTCGTGGTTGGCCCGTACGTCGTGATTGGTGACGAGGTCGAAATCGGTAGCGGCACGACTGTCGATAGCCACGTTGTCATCAATGGTCCGACGTCGATCGGTAAAGACAACCATATCTACCAGTTCGCGTCGGTCGGGGATGACCCGCAGGACAAAAAGTACGCGAAGGAACCCACCCGTCTGCAAATCGGGGACCGCAATACGATTCGCGAATTTTGCACGATCAGCCGCGGCACGGTGCAGGACAGAGGTGAAACCGTAATCGGCGATGACAACTGGATCATGGCGTATGTACACATCGCCCACGATTGTGTGGTTGGAAACAAAACGATCATGGCCAATAACACGACATTGGCCGGCCACGTCCATGTAGGCGACTGGGTGATTTGCGGAGGATTCTCCGGCGCTCATCAGTTTTGCAAGATTGGTGCGCACGCTTTTCTCGGCATGTACGCGGGCATAAACCGCGACGTTCCGGCCTACACGATCGTATCCGGTCAGCCAGCCGTGCCGCGTGGAATTAACAGCGAAGGTCTAAAGCGCCGCGGTTTTTCGCCGCAGCAGATTCGAAATATCAAGAACGCCTATCGCCTTACATTCAGAAAGGGCAAGAAGTTGTCCGACGCGATTGACGAGATCGCCGAACTCAGCCAGGGCCAACCCGAGTTAGAGCTGTTCTTGGAGTCGCTTCGCACGTCCGAGCGGGGCCTGGTCCGTTAGGGCCTGCGAATGCTATGGACGGTGCCGCTATAGCATTAACAAGCCCCTGGGTTTCTCGATGAAGTTTGGCCTGGTTGCGGGTGAGGCGTCCGGCGACCTTCTTGGCGCAGGGCTGATTCGGGCGCTGCGCGAGCGCGACCCGAACGCAACGTTCGAGGGCGTTGCCGGGCCCGCGATGCTGGCCGCCGGCTGCGAGCAGTGGGAGCCGGCGGAGTCGCTTGCTGTCATGGGCCTCGTCGAACCACTGGCGCATGTCCCGCGCCTGTTGCGACTGCGGAAAGAACTCTTCAGGCGCTGGAGGGCGTCGCCGCCGGATGCATTCGTTGGTATCGATGCGCCCGACTTTAACCTGGGTCTCGAAAAGATGTTGCGCAAGCAGGGCATCAGGACTGCGCATTACGTCAGTCCCTCCGTCTGGGCCTGGCGTCAAGGACGTATCAAGACAATCAAGCGAGCGGTGGACAGGATGCTGTGTATCTTGCCGTTCGAGAAGACGCTCTACGATACGCACGGCGTTGATGCCGTGTTTGTGGGCCATCCCAAAGCCGACAGTACGCCAGCATTCGCGAACGCTTCAGAGGCACGACAGTCGCTCGGAATCGGCGCGGGAGACGTCGTCGCGGTCCTGCCCGGCAGTCGCGCCGGCGAGGTCGCCAGGCTTGGTGCGACGCTCGCGACAACGGCCAGCCTACTGGCGGAGTTGCGGCCCGGCATCCGTTTCCTGACGCCGGTCGCCTCGCCATCTTTGCGGCCGGTATTCGAGCAACAGCTTCAGGATGCCGGGATCGACGATAAGTTCCTGCTGCTCGATGGCGCATCCGAGGCCGTCATGATGGCAGCGGACGTCGTGTTGCTCGCGTCGGGCACGGCGGCGCTCGAGGCCGCGCTGCTTGGAAAGCCGATGGTTGCGACCTACCGACTGGCAGCGATGACTTATGCAATTGTCGCAGGGCTGCGGCTGGTCAAGCTGAGCCACTACACGCTGCCCAACCTGCTGACCGCGACGCCTCTGGTACCGGAGTTCTTTCAGCGCAATGCGAGGCCCGCGATGATAGCGGAGGCGGTCGCGTCGTTGCTCGATGATTCAGCGCGCAGGCGTATGATCGGCGACGAATTTGCTAAACTTCGAACCGAGCTGGCGCTTGACGCAGACCAGCGCGCGGCCGATGCGGTATTCGAGCTTGCGCAACCGTAAGGTACCGATGCAGCAGGCGAAATTGTCTAAATTCCGGGAACTCGTTGCCGGTGTCGACGAAGCGGGTCGCGGTCCGTTAGCCGGTCCCGTTGCGGCGGCCGCGGTCATTTTGCATCCTGATCGGCCCGTTGCTGGCCTGGCGGATTCGAAAAAGCTGTCGGAAGCGCGACGTGAGCTGCTCGCAAAGGAGATTCGGGAGCGCGCTTTGGCCTGGTCAGTCGCGTGGGCAGATCCGGCGGAAATCGATGCGTTGAATATTCTTGCAGCAACCCTGCTCGCGATGCGGCGTGCGATCCTCGGCTTATGGATCCTGCCGGGCGCGGTGATGGTCGATGGTAATCGGCTGCCGGACCTCCGTTTCGGGCTGCGACAGCTGCAGGGTGAGGCGATAGTAGGCGGAGATAGTCGCGTAGCGGAGATCAGCGCCGCATCAATTATTGCCAAGACAAGCCGCGACCGGATGATGATGGAACTTGACAGTCTTTACCCTTGCTATGAATTTGCGCGCCACAAAGGCTATGGAACGGAGGTTCACCGGGCTCGCCTGCGTGAGTTTGGTCCGTGTCGGGAGCACCGCCTGACCTTTGCCCCGGTCAAGACGGCGATATGAAGTCGCCGAAGTTTGCTCACCTGCACCTGCACACCGAGTATTCGATGGTGGACAGCACGGTGCGTATTCCCGCGCTGATGGAGCGGTGCGCCTCTCTGAGAATGCCGGCGATCGCGCTGACAGACCAGAATAATCTGTTTGGTTTCGTGAAGTTTTACCGCAAGGCGATCGCTGCCGGCGTGAAACCGATAATCGGACTCGATGTTCGTATTCGGAACGACGACGAGCCTGACCGGCCGTACACCTTAGTGCTGCTTTGCCAGGACAATTCCGGCTATCGCAGGCTGTCGGAACTCGTGACCCGGAGCTATCTTGAAGGGCAGTTCCGTGGTCATCCGATGGCGCGACGCGAGTGGCTGAACGAAGAAAGCTGCCAGGGCTTGATTGCCTTGTCGGGAGGCCTGCAAGGCGATATCGGTCACGCCCTGCATGCCGGTCATCGGCAGAAAGCCGCCGACCTGCTGGAAAGCTGGCGAGCCGTATTTCCGGATCGATTCTATCTCGAGCTGATCCGGACGGGCCGTGCCGCCGAGGAAGACTGCGTGCGGATGAGTCTCGAGCTCGCGAGCGAGAAAGGCGTTCCCGTCGTCGCGACCAACGATGTCAGGTTCCTGAGTCCGGAGGATTTCAATGCGCACGAGGCGCGTGTTTGCATCCACGAAGGTCGTGGGCTGGGCGACGCCGATCGTCCACATCTGTATAGCGAGCAACAGTACTTGCGTTCGCCGGAGGAAATGGCGGAGCTGTTTAGAGACGTGCCGGCAGCGCTGGAAAACACCGTAGAAATTGCACGTCGCTGCAATCTCGATCTGCAGCTGGGTACAAGCGTCCTTCCGGCGTTTCCGGTCCCCGACGGACAAACCGAGTCGGCGTTTCTCGAGGTCGAGGCAAGGCGCGGTCTGGAAGCCGCACTCGCTCGCAAGTTCGAACATGACGGGGTTCCGAAGGAGAAACGGGACGTGCAAAGCGCCCCGTATTTCGAGCGACTCGATACGGAGCTGGGCGTCATCCAGTCGATGGGTTTCCCCGGATATTTTCTCATTGTCGCCGATTTCATGCGCTGGGCGCGTGAGAACAAGGTGCCGGTTGGCCCGGGACGAGGGTCTGGCGCCGGCTCGCTTGTAGCATGGGTACTCGGGATAACTGCCCTGGACCCGCTGGAACACGATCTTCTTTTCGAACGTTTCCTGAATCCCGAACGTGTCTCGATGCCCGATTTTGACATCGACTTTTGCATGGACGGTCGTGACGACGTAATTGACTACGTCGCGCAGCGCTATGGGCGTGAACGTGTTTCACAGATCATCACGTTTGGCACGATGGCGGCGAAAGCGGTGATCAGGGACACGGGTCGCGTTCTGGGGCAGCCCTATGGCTTCGTCGACCGTATCGCCAAGCAGGTGCCTTTCGAGATCGGGATTACGCTCGAGAAAGCACTCGAACAGTCTGAGGAGCTGGCCTCGATGTACCGTGATGACGAGGAAGTTGCGGCGATAATCGATCTCGCCAGACCGCTCGAAGGCCTGGTGCGCAACGCGGGCAAACATGCGGGTGGTGTCGTTATTTCGCCGGGCCCCTTGACCGATTTTGCGCCGCTCTATTGCGAAGAAGGCGGCAGCAATGTCGTAACGCAGCTCGACAAGGACGACGTCGAAGCGGTCGGTCTCGTGAAATTCGACTTCCTGGGATTGAAAACGCTGACGATCATCGAACGGGCCGTGCGCATGATCAACCAGACGTACCCCGAACGTAATCTCGACATCACCAGCATCCCGACGAACGATGCCGCCACATTCGAGCTCTTGCGCAGCACGCAGACGGCGGCCGTGTTCCAGCTTGAGTCAAATGGAATGCGCGACTTGATAAAGCGCTTACGGCCGGATCAGTTCGGAGATCTGGTGGCGTTGGTGGCACTGTTTCGCCCTGGGCCACTGCAGTCCGGAATGGTCGACGACTTCATGACGCGCAAGCACGCGTCGAACAAGGCGGATATCGACTATCTGCATCCGGATCTGAAGCCGGTGCTCGAAGAAACCTACGGCGTGATCCTGTACCAGGAGCAGGTCATGCAAATCGCGCAGGTGCTTGCAGGGTATACGTTGGGTGGTGCGGACCTCTTGCGTCGGGCAATGGGAAAGAAGAAGCCGGAGGAAATGGCCAAGCAGCGGGAAATCTTCGTCAAGGGCGCGACGCAGCGCGGCGTCACCGGCGCCACCGCGACGCGCATATTCGATCTGATGGAGAAGTTTGCCGGCTACGGCTTTAACAAATCGCATTCAGCTGCGTATGCCGTGCTTTCCTACCAGACGGCCTATTTGAAGGCGCATTACCCGGCGGCATTTATGGCTGCTGTGATGAGTGCCGACCTGCAGAACACCGATCGGCTGGTTACGCTGAAGGACGACTGTCGTCAGCTGGGACTTAAGCTGGGACCGCCCGATGTCAACGAGTCGTCATTTCAATTCAGCGTCTCGGACGACCATACGATTTCATACGGTCTTGGCGCGATCAAAGGTGTCGGCCACGCGGCCGTTGATTCGCTGATCAACGAGCGTGAGGCAAACGGTCCCTTTGCCAGCCTCGCAGAATTTTGCCGGCGCGTGGATCATGAGAAGATCAATCGCCGAGCGCTCGAAGCCATGGTCAAATCGGGTGCGATGGACGGCTTCGGCCAATCCCGTCGCAGCCTCATGCACCAGGTTCCGGAGGCCCTGCGGAGCGCGGATCAACAGGCGAGGGCGGCGGCGGCTGGCCAGAATGATATGTTTGGGCTGGACGCTCCAGCCGCCGAGATCGAATCGGCGGCGCCCGTGGATCTCGCCGAGTGGCAGGAACATATCCTGCTGAGCAACGAAAAGGAGGCCCTTGGACTTTATCTGACTGGGCACCCTTTCGATGCCGTGCGCAACGATGCAGGTTTCTTCGCCGACGGCCGCCTGGCCGACATCACAGCCGAACCGCCGCCCCAGAATGGCAAGGGAGGGCGCAATTTTTCGCAGCCGCGTCGAGAGGCCACGGTCGCGGGTCTTATCGTCGATGTCCGCAAGCGCGGCAATCGCGTGAGCATCGTATTGGACGACGACACCGGCCGTATGGAAATCAGCTTTTTCAACGAGGCATTCCAGGAGTTCAGGCATCTGCTGGTCAAGGACGAGATTGTTGTGATATCCGGCGGACTTCGCTATGACGACTTCATCGGGAGCTGGACGATCAACGCGAAAAACGTTCTGCATATCGATCGTGTCATCGAATCGAGGGCAAAGAGCATGATCCTGAGTCTGGCTCCCAACGGTCAGGGTGAACAACTGCTGGTGAAATTACACGACCTGCTATTGCCCTTCCGCGAAGGCAGTTGTGATGTTTCCGTTCGATACATCGGTGACGGTGCGACCGCCCGCTTGTCGCTCGGTCCGGAATGGGCCGTGCGCCCCAGTCGCGAACTGCGCGACAAACTAACCGAGCTTCTGGGAAATAATAATGTCCGCCTGCTGTACGCGCCTGGCCGCGAAATAATGTAATCTCGGATTCATGGATTTAAAGTTCCTTGATTTTGAGCAGCCGATCGCCGAGCTCGAGGCGAAGATCGAAGAATTGCGCTACGTCGGCGATGATTCCGAGGTCAACATCAACGAGGAAGTTACGCGCCTCAAGAGCAAAAGCGAGACGCTGACAAAAGGCATTTTCGCGAAGCTGAATCCGTGGCAGATTGCTCGGGTCGCGCGGCACGAATCGCGGCCCTACACGATGGACTACCTGCGGGTTATTGCCCCGGATTTTCAGGAGCTGCACGGTGACCGCATGTATGCCGACGATCCAGCGATCGTGGGCGGCGTCGGGCGCATTAGCGGTCGAGCGCTTATGATCATCGGTCACCAGAAGGGTCGTGACACCAAAGAGCGGGTGCGCCGAAACTACGGAATGCCGAAGCCGGAGGGTTACCGAAAAGCGCAGCGCCTGATGCGCCTCGCGGAGAAGTTTTCACTGCCGGTCGTTACTTTCATCGATACGCCAGGCGCATACCCCGGCGTCGGTGCGGAAGAGCGCGGGCAAAGCGAGGCGATCGCTCGGAGCCTTTATCTGATGTCCACGCTCAAGACCCCGATTATTAGCGTGGTGATCGGCGAGGGCGGATCCGGCGGCGCGCTCGCGATCGGTGTCAGTGACCGCCTGTTGATGCTGCAGTATGCAATCTACTCCGTGATCTCGCCGGAAGGTTGCGCGTCGATACTCTGGAAGAGTGCTGAGAAGGCAGAGGTCGCTGCCGATGCAATGCGCATCACGGCGCCAAGTCTCAGTGAATTCGGTCTTGTCGACGAGGTGTTGACGGAACCGCTTGGCGGCGCGCATCGCAATCCAGCGGAGATGGCCGAGGTTATTCGAAACGCTGTACTCAAGAACCTCGATGAGCTCGACGGTCTTTCGATCGAACTCCTGCTCGAGCAGAGGCAGCAGCGTCTCGCCGGCTTCGGTCAGTTTAAAGAGGCGTGACCTTCAGCGTTGAGACGCTGCGAGCCAGGTTCGAAGAACTCCAGGCTGTCGCCGGCACGCCGTCCCGTCTCGTACTGGCATTCAGCGGCGGCCTCGATTCGACGGTTCTCCTGCATGCATTGGCGTCCCTGCAAGGTCAGCATCACATTCGGTTGCTCGCCGTCCATATCGATCACGGACTTCAGGAGGACTCCGCGAACTGGAGCGCGCACTGCAAGGAAGCTGCGCAAGCGCTCGGCGTGGACTATTTGTGTAAATCGGTGACGGTTCAGCTGGAGTCCGGTAAGGGCCCCGAAGCTTCGGCACGAGATGCCCGCTATGGTGCACTGCACGCCGAGCTGGGTCTTGGCGACTGGCTCATTAGTGCACATCATCGAGAAGACCAGGCCGAGACGCTGCTGCTTAACCTCGTTCGTGGCAGCGGTCCCATGGGGATCGCGGGAATTGGAGCCATGCGTCGATTTGGTCCGGGCTGGCTGGCGCGTCCGCTTCTCGAAACGAGTCGCGAGGAACTACTCGATTATGCGGAGCGCATGGGCCTTAAATGGCTGGAGGATCCAACGAACGTCGACCGCCGATTCGATCGTAACTTCCTGAGGCACGATATCCTGCCAAGACTGAAGTCACGATGGCCGGACATTTCAGCGCGCCTGTTGCGCAGCGCGGGCCATGCGGGTGAGGCCGCAGAGCTGCTCGAGGATCTCGCCGACATCGACCTCGAGGGCCTTGGTGGTCGGCCTGACCGGCTACCCATCGACCGGCTGATAGAATTGTCGCAGGCGCGCCAGAGGAACCTGCTGCGCTATTCATTGAAGAAGCTTGGCCTGTCGACGCCGACCGCAATGCAACTGTCGCGAGTCCTGGAAGAGGTCATTCCTGCTCGCCACGATGCGCAGCCGCTCGTGAGCTGGCCCGGCGCCTCCGTGCGGCGCTATCGGAATGGTCTGTACCTCTTGCCGGAGAATCTTGTGGAATCCCCCGCGACGATCCAGGTGTCGTCAGCTGACGTGCCGCTGGGACCCGGGCTGGGCACGCTGCAGTTCGTTCACGACGCGCCGCGCGGAATGGCGGAGCGGTTTTGGCAGGCGGAGGTTCAGGTCCGATTCCGACAGGGTGGTGAGGGATTTCAGCCGGAAGGTCAATCACATACGCGAAAATTGAAGAAACTACTTCAAGAAGAGGGCGTGGTGCCCTGGATGCGCGATCGGCTGCCGCTGGTCTATGCCGGCGACGAGCTCGTGGCGGTGGGCGATCTCTGGATCGCCGCACAGGCTGTCGCCGAACCCGGAATCGCGATTCGCTGGAACGAGCGCCCGGCGTTGCACTGAGCGGGCTCAGCAGGCGGTTCAGTCATTGTGTACCAGAGGGGTATCTGATAACGTTTAAAACCGTCTTCAGTCCAACGACGGCGCGAATTTCGAAGGGTTGGAAGAAAGCACAACGCCCGCCAGGCAGTGCTTTTGCTCCAGCCCTTTCTTGTTTCCCGCCTTGTTTGAAATTCATGCGCCACTGACCTTGGGTTCACACATGACATCGTATGTATTTATAACCGGCGGTGTGGTCTCTTCATTGGGAAAGGGGATCACGTCGGCCTGTCTTGGTGCAATTCTCGAGGCGCGCGGACTCACGATCAGCATGATCAAGCTGGATCCCTATATCAATGTAGATCCCGGCACCATGAGTCCGTTCCAACACGGCGAGGTCTTTGTCACGCACGACGGTACCGAGACCGACCTCGACCTGGGTCACTACGAGCGATTCGTGCGCACAGCGCATGGTGGCCGACACAGTAACTACACGACCGGGCGAATTTATGAAAGTGTGATAAGGAAGGAGCGGCGCGGCGACTACCTGGGCGCGACCGTGCAGGTCATCCCGCATATTACCGACGAGATCAAGCATAGCGTGCAGCTCGGCGCGGGTGACGCAGATATTTGCCTGGTCGAGATCGGCGGCACCGTGGGTGACATCGAGTCGCTGCCGTTTCTCGAGGCGATACGCCAGATGGGGGTTGAACTCGGGCACGATCGCGTCGTCTACGTGCACCTGACGCTGGTGCCGTTCATTCCGACGTCGTCGGAGATCAAAACGAAGCCCACGCAGCACTCGGTAAAGGAGCTCAGGTCGATCGGCATCCAGCCGGATATTCTGGTGTGTCGTTCCGAGCAACCATTGCCCCTGGAACAACGGCGCAAGATCGCGTTGTTCACCAACGTCCAGGAAAAGGCCGTCATTTCCGCCTATGACGCGGATGATCTGTACAAGATACCGGCGATGATGCACGAACAGGGTCTGGACGACATCGTCGCCAAACAGCTCGGGCTGGAACTGCCCGAAGCCGACCTGAGCGAATGGGATGCCATCGTTGAGGCCAAGCGGAATCCTGATCGCGAGGTCGATGTCGCGATGGTCGGGAAGTACATGGACCTCAAAGACTCCTATATCTCGCTGGTAGAGGCGCTCCAGCACGGCGGAATTCACACTAAGACCAAGGTCAATATTCACTTCATCGAGTCGAACGACATCGAGATCAACGGGATTGGCTGTCTGAAAAACATGGATGGCATCGTCGTGCCGGGTGGTTTCGGCGATCGTGGAATCGAAGGCAAGATAGAAACGGTCCGTTATGCGCGCGAGGCGGGTATTCCGTATCTCGGCATCTGCCTGGGCATGCAGGTGGCCGTTATCGAGGCAGCACGCAACCTCGCCGGGCTCGAGGGTGCGATGAGCACGGAGTTCGACAAAGACACACCGCACCCGGTTGTCGGTCTGATCACCGAATGGCGGGATCATACGGGCGGTACCGAGCAGCGCGACGAGGATTCCGAGCTGGGCGGTACAATGCGCCTTGGTGCTCAGCCGATCACGCTGGTCGCGGACTCGCTCGCGGCGCGAAGCTATGGTGCAACCAGTATCGAAGAACGACACCGGCATCGTTACGAGGTCAATAACAACTATCGTCAGCTGCTGACCGAGGCCGGACTGCGTTTTTCCGGACTTTCGGTCGATGACCTCGTCGAAATGGTGGAGCTGCCGGGTCATCCCTTCTTCCTCGCCAGCCAGTTCCATCCCGAATTCACGTCGAATCCGCGCGATGGTCATCCATTGTTCAAGAGTTTCATCAGCGCGGTTCGTCGCGCTGCGGAAGGCGAGATGCCGGAGGCCGCGGAGGCATGAAGCTGTGCGGATTCGATGTCGGCAATGCGCAGCCGATCTTTCTGATTGCCGGGACTTGTGTCGTAGAAAGTGAACAGATGTCGCTGGACACGGCCGGCGCGCTCAAGGAAATGTGTAGCGACCTTGATATCCCGCTGATTTACAAATCGTCATTCGACAAGGCCAATCGCAGTTCACGCGACGGGTTCCGCGGGCCGGGCATGGAAGAGGGTCTGCGCATATTGAGCGAGGTAAAGCGGCAGCTCGGGCTTCCGATCCTTACCGATGTGCACGAAGACACGCCTATGGGGGAAGTAGCGGACGTCGTCGACGTATTGCAGACGCCCGCTTTCCTGTGCCGGCAAACAAACTTCATCCTGAAGACAGCCGCCGCCGGCAAGCCGGTCAATATCAAGAAGGGCCAGTTCCTTTCGCCGTGGGAGATGCAGAATGTGGTCGATAAGGCGAAGTCGACAGGCAATAAAGACATTATGGTCTGCGAGCGTGGCTTCTCGTTCGGTTATAACAATCTCGTCTCCGACATGCGCAGTCTCGCTATATTGAGGGGTACCGGCTGCCCCGTCGTGTTTGACGCGACGCACTCGGTTCAGCTTCCAGGCGGCAAAGGCTCGTCTTCGGGAGGGCAACGTGAGTTCATCCCGGTGCTCGCGCGGGCCGCGACCGCGGCCGGTGTCGCCGGGCTGTTCATGGAGACGCACCCGGATCCGTCCAAAGCGCTCAGCGACGGCCCCAACGCCTGGCCGTTGGGGCAAATGAAACGACTTCTCGAAACGCTCGTGTCGATCGACAGGAGCGTCAAGCAAAGCGATTTCCTTGAGGCAGGACTTGGCCTCGGCGTACCTGAACCGGAGTAACAATGATAAACATCAGCGAAATTCGTGGACGGGAAATTCTCGACTCACGCGGCAATCCAACCGTTGAGGCAGACGTCACGCTTGCCGACGGCGTGACGGCACGCGCGGCCGTTCCTTCGGGCGCGTCGACCGGCACCCGAGAGGCAGTAGAGTTACGCGACGGTGACAAAGCGCGCTATCTCGGCAAGGGCGTGACAAAAGCAGTCGCAAATGTGAATGGCGAACTTCGCGACGCCCTGTTGGGCGTTGAACTCGGCGATCAGCGCGCGCTGGATCAGCGCATGATCGAGCTTGACGGCAGCGACAACAAAGGTCGCCTTGGCGCAAACGCGATACTGGCTATCTCGCTGGCAGCGGCAAAAGCGGAGGCGGCATCGAAAGGGGTCTCTTTGTTCCGCCATCTCGGGCCGGGCGCCACGATGCCGGTGCCGATGATGAACATCATCAACGGCGGTGCGCACGCGGACAACAGCGTCGACATCCAGGAGTTCATGATCCTGCCGGTCGGGGCACCGAACTTCGCTGAAGCGCTGCGGCACGGGGTCGAGGTATTCCACAGCCTCAAGAGTGTTCTCCGCGGCCAGGGAATGAATACCGCGGTTGGCGACGAGGGCGGCTTTGCGCCCAATCTGCCGTCGAACAAAGCCGCGTTGGATACCATCATGACGGCGATCGAAAAGGCAGGCTTCAAGGCGGGTGACGAAATCTTGCTTGGGCTCGATGTTGCCAGCTCCGAATTCTACAAGGACGGCGTCTACGACCTCGAGTCCGAAGGGCGTCAGTTTGATGCGGCCGGATTCAGCGCATTCCTGGCCGAACTGGCCGCGGGCTACCCGATCATCTCGATCGAAGACGGCATGGACGAGAGCGACTGGCAGGGTTGGCGCGTGCACTCGGATGCGCTCGCCGACCGCGTGCAGCTTGTGGGTGATGACCTGTTCGTTACCAACACATCGATACTAAAGCGCGGCATCGATGAAAAAATTGCTAATTCAATATTGATAAAACCCAACCAAATCGGTACCTTAAGCGAAACTCTTGATGCAATTACTATGGCAGACGCCGCGGGCTATACGGCAGTCATCTCGCACCGTTCGGGCGAAACCTCGGACAGCACGATCGCGGATATCGCGGTGGGCACAACGGCGACGCAGATCAAGACCGGTTCTTTGTCACGGTCCGATCGCATTGCGAAGTACAACCAGCTGCTGCGCATCGAAGAGGAACTGGGGACGGAAGCGGGCTACGCGGGTCGCGATGCATTTTCCGTCAAAGTGAGTTAGGCACCGCGCAGAAAAACGTACTTGGGGTCATCGTTTGTTTCGTACACGCCTGTTACTGGCCGTGCTCGCTGTTGCCGGGCTGGGTCTTCAAGCCGAGCTCTGGTTCTCGGACGAGGGTTATCGAAAAACGCTGAACCTGCGCGACGCGGTTGCCGAGCAGCGCGCGCTCAATGACTCATTGCGCAATCGAAACGCGGCGCTCGATGCCGAGGTGGTCAATCTGAAGCAAGGACGAGACGCGGCAGAAGAGCGCGCGCGAACCGATCTTGGCATGATTGGCCGGAAGGAAACTTTCTACCAGGTCGTGCCGGTCGCTGACAACGATCCTTAAGGGCAGCCGGTGTCCCTGCCAGATTGGGCCCGAGCGCACGGACCCGCGCTATTTACCGCCGTTATACGAAGCGAACCCTCTGAGTTTGACGTGACCGAGGAACTCGGTTTCGAATTCAGCGCTGACGGCGAGCATGACTACCTTTTCATTGAAAAGACCAACGCCAATACCGAGTGGGTTTCGAGACAGCTGGCCCGGTTCGCCAACGTTTCGCAGCGTGATGTCGGCTACGCGGGCCTGAAAGACCGGCGTGCCGTAACGCGACAGTGGTTCAGCGTCCCGCGATGGCACTCACCGGACTGGCGGCGGCTCGAGGCCGTCGGGGTCCGCCTGCTTGAGGTCCAACGACATGACCGAAAGCTGAGACGGGGCGCCCATCGAGGCAATCGCTTTCGCATCGTTTTGCGCGGTGCGCCACCGCCAGCCGACGACCTGGACGAGCGCCTGAAGACCCTCCTCGATCACGGAGTACCGAACTATTTCGGCGAGCAGCGATTCGGTCGAGGCGGCGGCAACCTGGCCCTGGCGGACGACTGGTCACGTGGCAAAGGGTTGACTCGCCACAAGAGAGGGCTGGCGATCTCCACCGTGCGTTCCTTTCTTTTCAATGAGTTTCTCGATGCGCGTGTCCGCGCAGGAAGCTGGAATACGCTCATCGATGGGGACGTGGCGAATCTCGACGGATCCCGCAGCGTATTCCCGGTCCATGCGGTGGACGAAGACTTGCTGAGTCGCTGCGAGCAAATGGACCTGCATCCTGCTGGACCGCTATACGGCGACGGCTCGCCGACGGGCGGGGTTGCTGTGGGGCATGAAGGCTGGCTGGATGCGCTCTCACGAGCTCGCATCAAACCGGCGAACAGGAGTTTGCGACTGCGCGTCAACGACCTCGAATGGGCGGTCCAGGGCGACGCGATCGTCCTCGAATTCGCCCTTCGCCGCGGTACGTTTGCTACCGCTGTGCTGCGCGAGGTCGCCCAGGTCTCCGGCAGGAGTTAGCCGGCGCGGAGATCATAAACGCTGCAACAATACATACACAGCCCCGGTACCGCCGTCGACCTGGCGCGTCGACACAAACGCCAATACGCTGTCCCAGTTTCTTAGCCATCGATTGATCGCATTTTTCAGCACCGGACCACGATGGCCCGATCCCAGGCCCTTGCCATGGACAATTCGAACGCAGAGATTACCCGAGATTACGCTGTACTCGATGAAATCGGCGAGCCGCTGCTTCGCTTCGGCAACCGTCATGCCATGCAGGTCGATTTCCGCCTGCACGCTGTAACCGCCGCGCGCAAGCTTGCGCATGGTTCTCCGTCCGACCGACGCTCGCTGAAACCGTAATGCAGCGCCGTAGCCGTGTTCGATCGTGTCGATATCGTCATGCAGGCTTTCTTTCAGCGCTTCGCGCTCGTCAGCGCGAGAAAAACGTGCTCTCGGTTTCGGCTTCGGCTTCGCTTCGGGAACACGGTTTTCGACCTTGAGCGGCGTTGCATCGGAAAACGCCCGGCGGAATTCGTCTATGTCATTGTCGTCGTCGATCACAGCATGCTCATCAAGGCTATGGTGTGTGCAAAACATTGAGTATAGTGAGCGCCACGCCATCCACCAATCCCTAGCAGCCTGTTGAAAAAGTATTTGGAGGCTCAGTTAAATGCTCAGCACTGCGATCAAGGCGCGTCTCGACGTACAGGTTGGGCACCTTTACAAGAGGCGCAACGCAGGGCGCAGTGCTGAGCATTTAACCCGCAGGGCGCGCCAGAGAAGGGGTTCGACTTTGTTGCGCGCTTTGCGAAGGGTCCCGCCCTGCGCGGCATCGCGCGCCGCGCCGAACCCCTTCTCTGAGCGCGCTGAGCCCCTAACTACTTCTTCAACAGGCTGCTAGACGACGCATGAAAATCCTCGTAAGCAACGACGACGGGTATCTCGCGACCGGTATCATCGCCCTGGCCGAGGCCCTGGAACGCGTTGCCGACGTTGTCGTCGTGGCGCCCGACCGCAATCGGTCGGCTGCGAGCAGCTCGCTTACCCTCGATAGACCACTGCGCGTCGCAAAAGTGTCTCAAAATCGCTATCGAGTGGATGGCACGCCGTCGGACTGCGTGCACTTAGCCTTGACCGGTTTCCTCGACGACGAACCGGACCTGGTTGTCTCAGGGATCAATCACGGCGCGAATCTCGGTGATGACGTCATTTACTCGGGGACGGTCGCAGCGGCGCTGGAGGGCCGCTTCCTGGGTCTTCCAACGATTGCGGTGTCCCTGGTCGGCCGGAGGTTCGATCATTTCGATACCGCTGCGCGAGTCGCCTCGGAGCTGGTCGAGAAGATCGAACGGGCAGGGCTCGCGTCGGACGTGGTGTTGAACGTCAACGTGCCGGATCGTCCGTATGACGAGCTTCGGGGGGTCCGGGCAACACGGCTCGGGTTCCGGCACAAGGCGGAGCAGATCCTGAAAGACAGCGACCCCTATGGGCGGCCAATTTACTGGGTGGGTCCGGCCGGCGCCGGTCAGGACGCGGGCGCGGGCACCGATTTTCACGCGATCGAAGAGGGCGCGGCGTCCGTTACTCCCCTCAGGGTGGACCTGACACGTCACGAGGCTGTCGCCGGTATCGCGGATTGGCTGAAGCAATGATCCATCAACGGCGCGGCGTACAAGGTATTGGCATGACGTCGAAGCGAACCCGGGACCGGCTGGTCGCCAGGCTCCGGGAAGCGGGCATCCGTTCGGAGGCCGTTCTCGAACAGATTCGCAATGTGCCAAGGCACTTGTTCGTCGACGAGGCGCTCGAGAGTCGCGCGTATGAAGATACGGCGCTGCCTATCGGCCTTGGCCAGACCATCAGTCAGCCCTACGTGGTTGCGAAGATGACCGAGGCCTTGCTCGATGGTTTCCGGGGCGGGTCGGTGCTCGAAATAGGCACGGGTTGCGGCTACCAGACGGCCGTGCTCGCGCCGCTTGTAACGAAGGTCTACACGGTGGAGCGTATCCGCGAGTTGTTGCGAAAGACGCAGCAACGATTACGTGGTCTCGATATTTATAACGTCCAGTTTCGTCTGGGCGACGGCTGGGAGGGCTGGCGCAAGTACGGTCCTTACGACGGGATTATCGTAGCGGCAGCGGCATCCGAAGTTCCGGAAAAGCTGCTTCAGCAGCTTGCGCCGGGTGGACGATTGGTTATTCCCGTCGGGCCTCCCGGCCGCCAGGAACTCACCGTTGTCACCCGAAAAGACGACCACTACGCGCAGCAGCCGCTGGAGCCAGTGAAATTTGTGCCCCTTATAAGAGGAGATTAAATCATTATTTATCAATTTAGTATGGATGCTTTTGAATGTATATTATTGGAAAATTCTCTTAACTGGTTGCGCAAATGATTCTATTTGGTCCGTTGTACGAGCGGGTTCTTACCTGGTCGAGGCACCCGCACGCCGAGTGGTACCTCGGTGCGATGAGTTTTGCCGAATCTTCGTTCTTTCCGATTCCAGTTGACGTCATGCTGGCGCCGATGTGTCTCGCCGATCGCGATCGCTGGATTCGTTACGCGCTGATCGCAACGCTGTTATCGGTAGCCGGCGGCCTTGCCGGTTACGCAATCGGATACGCCATGTTCGAGGCCATCGAGCCGTGGCTGCGGCAGTCCCATTACTGGGATGCCTACGAGACCAGCCGGCGTTGGTTTGACGAGTACGGCGTCGTCGTTGTGTTCGTGGCCGGCTTCTCGCCGATCCCATACAAAGTTTTCACCATCGCCGCCGGCGTCGCGGCGCTGAGCGTGCCGGGCTTCCTGGTGGCTTCGCTCGTAGGTCGGGCGGCGCGCTTCTTCCTTGTTGCAGGGCTGGTGCGAGCGGGTGGTGAGCGGTTCGAGAGTACCTTGCGACAACATATCGAACGGATTGGCTGGGCCGTGGTGGTACTCGCGGCGCTACTGATCGCCTGGCTTATGATGCGGGGACAATGACATCGCGGATTGTAGCCCTCGTCTTCGCCGCACTACTGCTCGCGTCTTGTAGCAGCACGCGATGGCAGGATACGCCGCAAACGCACATCGTGCGGCGCGGAGAAACACTGTTTTCGATCGCCTGGCGTTACGGCAAAGATCCATCGGATGTTGCCCGCTGGAATCGGCTGGGTGACGGCTCGCTGATTTACCCTGGGCAGGTATTGCGCCTGACACCAGCTGCCGGTTCGGGCGCACGGTCCTCTGCCGACAAGCGGCCCCGAACGTCGCCGGCAGCAAAACCATTGCCGGACATCCCGGCGCAGCCGATGCCGACCTGGGCGTGGCCGACCAGCGGTCGAATCGCCGTCAATTTTGGCGCGAAACCAGGCCCGGGAACAGGCGTTTTGATTGACGGCAAGTCGGGCCAGCCCATTATTGCCGCGGCACCAGGCCGTGTCGTTTACGCAGGCGGTGGACTGATCGGCTACGGGAAGCTTATTATTCTCAAGCATAACGATACTTATCTGAGTGCCTACGGGTACAACGCGTCGCTGCTGGTCAAAGAAGGCGAAGAAATAAAGCAGGGCCAGCGCATAGCGACGATGGGTGAGGGTCCGGAACGCAAGGCGCGACTGCATTTTGAAATCAGGCGCAATGGCCAACCAATAAATCCGAGGCAGCACCTGCCGCGGCGATAAAGGCGAAGGCACCTGACTTTCTTGCGCAACGCTCCTTGCAAGGGGTGATAGGTGGGACAGCTGCTCGATTCGACGCGCCAGTACCTCGACGAGATCGGAGTCTCGCCGCTGCTCACGGCGGACGAGGAAAAAGAACTTGCTCGCAAAGCGCGGCGTGGTGACGAGTCGGCCCGCCAACGCATGATCGAATGCAATCTGCGTCTGGTGGTAACCATTGCTCGGCGTTACAACGGACGCGGCCTGCCGCTACTCGACCTGATTGAGGAAGGCAATCTCGGTCTCATTCGCGCGGTCGAAAAGTTCGACCCGGAGCGCGGCTTCAGATTTTCCACCTATGCTACCTGGTGGATTCGTCAAACGATCGAGCGCGGCATCATGAACCAGTCGCGCACGGTACGACTGCCGATACACATCATTAAAGAAATCAATGCCTGTCTAAGAACGGCCAGGCGTTTGAGGTATCAGCTTGACCGTGAGCCCTCGTCTGAGGAAGTCGCGACGGCACTCGATAAATCGACGAATGACGTCGAGCGGCTGATGGCCTTGCATCAACGCGTTATGGTGCGCGAACCCAATATGGGCGAAGTCAGTACGGTCGATCGCCTGCGTGCGAAGCGCGATGCCGAACCCTCCCGTTGCGCTCAAAAAGACGACGTCCACGATATTGTTGATCGTTGGGTATTCGCGCTCAGCGAAATGCAGCGCGCTGTCGTCGAACGTCGCTTCGGTCTGCACGGCTGTCGGAGATCGACACTGGAGCAAGTAGGGGACGAGATCGGGCTAACCCGTGAGCGCGTCCGCCAGATTCAGCTCGATGCTTTAAAGAAACTGCGAGAAATGATGGAAAGCAATGGCCTGTCCAGTGATACCTTACTGGATTGAATGTTCCAACCTTCACTGCCTATAAATACAATACCGCTGCTACCTGCCGACCTTCGTTCGCCAAAACGTTGAAGGTGCGTGCGGCCGCGGCCGTGTCCATGCATTCGAGTCCGATGCCGCGGCGTGCGAAGGCGAACATAAGCTCTCGCGGCGGGAACACGTTCTTGGATCCGGTGCCGAGCAGTATGATTTCCGGGGCGGTCTCGAGCAATGCGTCGAAATCGGAATCGGCGAGGTCGGCAACAGGTTTAGGTCGCCAATCCGAAATGATCTCCCCAGGCGTCAGCGCGAGGCTGTGCGCGTACGGTTTACCGTTGACGGTAATACTCGACGGAGTGACCCGTTGAATCGTCACGGCGCTGGTCATTTCTCTTGTGAATTTCAACAGCGTATCCCTTAACATCGGCGCTTCATCGTGACGGCATCATACGACAATTCAGCGGCACTGGCGGTATTGCCACCAGTGTCTGGCGGCCGCTTGCAGGATAAATCATTACGGGCCTGGCTCGCGCAATCGAGCCTGCGTCGGGCGCCTATGGACCGGGAACTGCTGGCGATAATCGTCGACATACTTGGCCTGCCTTACCCCGAGGAAGGTCTGGCGGCGCTCCGGATGTGGGGGCAGACGGGCGAGCGGCCGTCCGTCTGGGTCGCAGCAGCTGACCCGGTTTACCTGGAGCCTCGACTCGACCACCTTTGCCTGCATATGCTGCCACCGGAGCGGCTGCAGCCCGGCGATTTTGGCGCACTGATTAATCATGTCCAGGAGAAGCTGGGGGGCGAGCAAGGAATCGGCCTTATCCGCCTTGGTGACTGCGGCTACCTGCATGCTGACAAACCGCTGTCGACGGCGCGTCTGCCGGCCTACCTTGTCGACCAGAAGGTGCCGAGCGAATACCTGCCTGGAGGTAAAGATGCCGCGACCTATCGGAACCTGCTTGGCGAGATCGAGATGTCATTGCACGATCACGAGGTGAATTTGCGGCGTACCGCGGCTGGCGAGCATCCGGTCAACTCACTCTGGATATGGGGCGGCGGCTTCGCGCCCGAGCGCGAGACGCGAACACAGCCGCGCCTGTTTGCGGACGATCCTCTGCTGCGGGGCTATTGGGACAGTGCGAACGCCGTCGCGAGGGTATGGCCCGGTAGCATCGCCGGCTGTATCGCAGCCGAGGGCGATACCGATATTGTCGCTGTAACCCCGGAGCAGGACGACCCGGAATTTCTCGAGCAGTGCCTCGCGGAGCTGCGTGCGGCACTGCGACAGAATCGCCTGAGGCAATTGACGCTCTTGTTCCGCGACGGGTTGCGAGCCGATGTGGCGCGAACGCACGGCCTCAGGTTCTGGCGCCGCGATTCCGAATTTCTATGAAATCTGTCAGACCGATCGTGTCCCGACCGATGCCAAGCCGACAGCAACTGGCTCGATTCGGCGACATTGATCCGCTGCACGCACGACTGTATGCAACGCGCGGACTGACCACTGCAGACGACCTCGACTACAGCCTTGCACGCCTGGCGCCGGTCGGCACGCTTGAAAATATCGACGAGGCGGCGCAACTCGTTATCGCGAACCGTGACAAGCGGATTATTGTCGTCGGCGACTACGACGTGGACGGCGCAACGAGCACGGCGCTGCTCATTCGGTGCCTGCGCGAGTTCGGTTTCGCCGATGTGGATTACCTCGTTCCCAACCGTTTCGACTACGGCTATGGTCTGTCGAAGGAAATTGTCCGTGTCGCGGCCGAGCGGAAGCCTGCGCTGCTGATTACCGTCGACAACGGCGTGTCCAGTGTCGCGGGCGTTCGAGAGGCCAACGATCTCGGCATACGCGTACTGGTGACCGACCACCATCTGCCTGGCGACGAGCTCCCCGCTGCCACCGCCATCCTGAATCCGAACCTCGAGGGCAGCTCATTTCCCAGTCGAAATCTCGCCGGGGTAGGCGTGGCTTTCTACCTGGCGGCAAGGACGGGTTGGCTTCTCGAGGAACGTGGCGTTGCCGGTGCCGCCAGGATACCGGCCCGGTACCTGGACCTGGTCGCATTGGGCACGGTGGCTGACGTCGTGCCGCTCGACTACAACAACCGGATACTCGTGCATCAGGGACTCAGGCGAATTCGCGCGGGGCACACGGTGCCCGGTGTCAAAGCATTGCTGCGACAGTCCGGCAGACAGCTCGGTCGTTGTATCAGCACCGATCTCGGCTTCGCCGTGGGACCGCGAATAAATGCGGCCGGTCGCCTCGACGATATTTCGGTCGGCATCGAGTGTCTGTTGACCGATAACGAAGAAACGGCGCGCGAACATGCGAGCCTGCTCGATCGGATCAATAGCGAGCGGCGCGATATCGAGTCCACGATGCGAGACCAGGCGTTTTCCTACGTCGACCAGCTGGGTGCCGAGCGCTGGCCGTCCTGCGTATGCATCTACGACGAGTCCTGGCATCAGGGCATCGTCGGATTGATCGCGGCACGTGTGCGAGAGCGCTGCCACCGTCCGGTCATTGCGTTCGCCCGCGAGAATGATCAACTCCTCAAAGGGTCGGCGCGTTCAATCTCCGGCGTCCATATTCGTGACTTGCTTGAGGCCGTGTCAACGGTGAAGCCGGGCCTCATCGCGAAGTTCGGCGGACACGCGATGGCGGCCGGCCTGTCCATTGCCGAAGCGGATTTGCCAGCATTCAGGAAGCTCGCGGCGCAGCAAATGGGGCGCCTCTACCCGAATGCAGATTTCAGCGGCGCGATTGTTACTGACGGAGCGCTGCCGGGATCGGCGTTTAACATCGACTTTGCGCGCTCATTACGCGACGCGGGACCCTGGGGTTCTGGATTCCCGGAACCGACATGGAGCGGCCACTTCGTCATCGTAGAGCAACGCACGGTTGGCGAGAATCACCTGAAAATGCGGGTGCGTCCTGCTGACGGCGGCAACGTGCTCGACGCAATTGCATTCAATCAGGCGGGCACCGCGCACCGCGGCGTGGTGCAACTCGCCTACAGGCTGGATGTCAACGAATATCGTGGCGTCGAGAATCCGCAGCTGGTCGTCGAGCAAATTGCCCCTTTTTAGATGGGCGACGCGTGATAAGATCGCGCACTTTTGAAGCCGTGCCGATGGAAACGAACCCGATCAAATTGACCATAGTCGACCTCAAGGAGCGCTGTGACGCGCTGAGGAGGTATCTTTGACTATGAGGGCAAAGCCGAACGCCTGACCGAGGTTCAGCGCGAACTGGAGCAGCCAGACGTCTGGGAGAATCCTGCCCGCGCCCAGGCACTTGGCCAGGAACGATCGCAGCTCGAACAGGTCGTCGTCAATCTCGATACTTTATCAACCGGCCTGGTCGAAGCTGAGGACCTCCTCGCCCTGGCCGAGGAGGAGGACGACAGCGCTACAGTCGACGCCGTCGTATCAGACATCGCGCAGTTCGAGCAGCAGCTGGCCGGCCTCGAGTTTCGACGCATGTTCTCCGGCGAGATGGATTCGAACAACGCCTACGTCGATATTCAGTCCGGTGCGGGCGGTACCGAGGCGCAGGACTGGGCGGAAATGCTACTACGCATGTATTTGCGCTGGGCAGAGGCGCATGACTTCAAGGCCGAGGTTATCGAAGCATCCGCCGGCGAAGTGGCCGGTATCAAAAGCGCGACCGTGCACCTGGTGGGCGAGTATGCCTATGGTTGGCTCAGGACCGAAACCGGCGTCCATCGACTTGTGCGCAAATCGCCTTTCGATTCCGGCAACCGCCGTCACACGTCCTTCGCGTCGGTGTTCGTATCGCCTGAAGTCGATGACGACATCGATATCGAAATCGATCCGTCCGACCTTCGTATCGACGTTTACCGCGCAAGCGGCGCCGGGGGGCAGCACGTCAACAGAACGGAGTCGGCGGTTCGTATAACACATCTGCCAACGAACACCGTGGTGCAGTGTCAGAATGACCGCTCGCAGCACAAGAACAAAGCGACGGCGATGAATCAACTCAAAGCAAAACTTTACGAACTCGAGATGCAAAAGCGCCGCGCCGAGGCATCCGTTGTGGAAGAGAGCAAAGCCGACGTCGGATGGGGTAGCCAGATTCGCTCCTACGTTCTGGATCAAAGCCGCATAAAGGATTTGCGTACCGGTGTCGAAACCGGTAACACTCAGGCCGTACTCGATGGCGGCCTCGATGCCTTTATCGAAGCAAGCCTGAAGCAGGGACTTTGAATTGAGCAATAACAAGCGACAAGACGACGCCAGGCCGACGGAAGCCGGGCCGGATGAAAACAAGCTTATCGCCGAAAGGCGAGCGAAGCTTGATGGGCTGCGGGAGCACGGCAACGCTTTCCCGAACGACTTTCGGCGCAATTCGGTCGCGGAAGAGTTACATCAGACCTTCGACTCGCACGATGACGAGGCGCTTCGTGAAGAGCATGTGCAGGTTTCCGTATCGGGCCGCATGATGGCGAAACGGGTCATGGGCAAGGCGAGTTTTGTCAAACTTCAGGATCGCACCGGGCAAATCCAGCTACGCCTCGAGCGTGACCGATTGCCTGAGGGCGTGTACCAGGCCTTCAAGAAGTGGGATGTCGGCGACATCGTTGGCGCCAGGGGAGAGCTGTTCCGCACACAGACCGGCGAGCTGACGGTCATGGCCGACTCGGTTCGCTTGTTGACCAAATCACTGCGTCCGCTCCCGGAAAAATTCCACGGACTTGCGGACCAGGAAACCCGATACCGGCAACGCTACGTCGATCTGATTATCAACGAGCCCAGCCGCGATGTATTTCGAAAGCGCTCGCAGATCATTACCTATATGCGATCGTTTCTCGAGGCAGCCGATTTTCTCGAAGTCGAAACGCCGATGATGCAGACTACGCCTGGTGGCGCCATCGCGCGACCCTTCACGACGCATCACAACGCGCTCGACATGAAGCTGTATCTGCGTATCGCACCCGAGCTGAATCTCAAACGGCTCATCGTCGGTGGCTTCGAACGCGTCTATGAGATCAATCGCAACTTCCGCAACGAAGGTGTGTCCACGCAGCACAATCCTGAATTCACGATGATGGAAGCTTACCGGGCGTATGCCGATTACAATGACTGGATGGACATGACCGAGGCGATGCTGCACGGTATGTCCGAGGCGATTCTGGGCACAACGATCGTCAACTACCAGGGTGAAGAATACGACTTTGGCAAGCCCTTCAAACGGCTGACCGTCGAGGAGGCGATCGCGGCCTACTGTCCCGATATCGAGATGTCGCGGGTGCGCGACCGGGACTATCTTGCCGCCGTTTGCGACAAACTGGGAGTCCCGGTCAAAGACAACTTCGGACCCGGCAAATTACAGACTGAAATATTCGAGGCAACGGCCGAGCGGGAACTCCGCGAACCGATATTTATCACGCAGTACCCGACCGAAGTTTCGCCGCTTTCGCGGGAGAATGATGCGGATCCGTTCGTAACCGATCGTTTCGAGCTGTTCATCGCCGGGCGCGAGATCGCCAACGGATTTTCCGAGCTCAATGACCCCGAGGCGCAGGCGGAGCGGTTTCGGGCGCAGGTCGAGAACCGGGAAGCCGGCGACGACGAAGCCATGGCATACGACTATGACTATATCCGGGCGCTCGAGTACGGCATGCCGCCGACTGCGGGCATAGGTGTCGGTATCGACCGGCTCGTGATGATCCTCACCGACTCACCGTCGATCCGGGACGTCCTGCTGTTCCCTCACATGCGACCGGAAGTCTTCGACTAGGCGATTCTCCACGGATTTTTGGCGGCGATCGCACGCATGTCTCAGTCGCTCGAACAGTGCTTCGCAAACTCGCTTTGTGACACATGCTCGCACTCGCCGCCCGATTGCGGTTCGATCGTCGAGCGCGCGAGATGTCCGCCGGCGAGACATAAAGCGAGCGAAGCGAAGTAGTCCGACGACGGACATGTCGGGTGATCGCCCCAACCACAGTTTTAGCGGCGACTGGTCAGGATTCCGGCGCTGAGTCAGGGTTGATGGCGTAGGGCAGGGGATGGTGTATCAGCTTAACGCCGTTGGCTGTGAGCGGTATGTCGGCTTTGTCGACCGGCACGACCGCCAGCAGCTCGTTGCCGGCGACATTGAGAACTTCACCGACCTCGCGTTCGCCGTCCGAGACTTTATCGCCCTCGGCGACAGGCTGTTCGCTGCTGAAGAGCAGCGTCCGCCGTTTGGTAGCGCCTTTGTAGTGTGTACGCGCAACAATTTCCTGTCCGGGGTAGCAACCCTTGTCCCAATTGAGGGCGTCGATAAGGTCGAGATTCAGCATATGCGGTGTGAACTGCTCGGCCTGCTGTCGACCAATAAACGCGTACCCATTCTGAACCAGGAATGCCGGATCAGCGCTGCCGTCTTCATCGACGATCTCGAAGTCCACTTTTGAGCGGAAGCGGAAGATGGTGAGGCGTTTGACGATGTCCGGCGCCGTTTCGGCCGGCGCCGAGAGGGCATATCCCGAGTCAATTGCCCGCACCGTTCCGAACCAGATTACCCGGCCTTTCGGGCTGCACCACGCGGCGAGAATCTCGGCCTCGGTTTCGAGTCGACGAAGATCGTTGCTGAGTTGCCCCTGAAGAAAATCAAAGGCATCGGGGCCGGTCACCTTTATCATCGAAATCGTAAGCATTTGTATCCCGTTAAGTGCAGTTGCTGCAGCCGGTTAACGCGTCTGGCATACTCCCGCCATGAAACAAAACGACAGCAAAGACAAGGTTGACACCGTCGAGCCCGACGACGTCATAGAAAAGGATGATACCGCGTCTGAGGCTTCCGATCCGCCCACAGAAGTCGGCGGACGGGGCGGCCTCGACCCAACGCGTTACGGTGATTGGGAAAAAGCCGGACGGTGTATCGATTTTTGAAGATCCATTCCGGATAATAGCCGGCGCCGTAACCGGCTGGAAACGACCGAAAGAAGCAAACGAATGAGCAATCACGGCAGGCCGCTGTCACCCCACATTTCAATCTACCGTTGGCCCATCACGATGGTTCTGTCGATTCTCCATCGCGCTACGGGTATAGCCATGTCAGTTGGGCTGATCGTATTCGTGGCCTGGCTGTTCGACGCCGCATCGGGACCTGAGTCCTATGCCGTCTTTCAGTCCGTGATGGGCTCGCTTACCGGCAAGCTGTTGTTAATCGCCTGGTCGTTCGCATTCTTCTACCATCTCTCCAACGGAGTAAGACACCTGGTCTGGGATACGGGCCGAGGCATGGAAAAGGATGAGGCCAATCGGTCATCCTGGTTAGTCCTTGTTGGCACGCTCGTCTTGACGGCGGTATTCTGGTGGGCGGCAGCATGAGCCTTCGGTCGCCGCTGGGTCGGGTGCTGGGCCTCGGTACCGCGAAAGACGGTACGTCGCACTGGTGGGGCCAACGCGTCTCGGCGATCGCGCTGTTGTTCCTTGGTCTCTGGTTCGCCGTCAGCCTTGCGACAATGCCTGGCTTTAATTACGCCGAGGCGGTCACTTTCATCGGACGCCCCTTCAACAGTATTTTGCTGTTGCTGCTCTCTTTGTCGCTGGCCTACCACTCTTACCTCGGCTTGCAGGTGGTCATAGAGGACTATGTGCATGCACCGGGAATAAAGCTGATTGCGCTGGTCCTTTCTCGCTTCGCGCATGTGCTCCTCGCGGTGGCGGCTGTCTTCTCCGTATTGAAAATCGGGCTCAACGCATGAGCGACTACGAATTTATCGATCACAGTTATGACATCGTCGTCATCGGTGCCGGTGGCGCCGGCCTGCGTGCGACGTTCGGCCTGGCACAGGCAGGTTTCGACACGGCCTGCATCAGCAAGGTGTTCCCGACGCGCAGTCATACGGTAGCGGCGCAGGGGGGAATCAGCGCCGCGCTGGGGAACATGGGCGAGGATGACTGGCGCTGGCATATGTACGATACGGTCAAGGGTTCCGACTGGCTCGGTGACCAGGACGCCATCGAGTACATGTGCAAGGAAGCCCCGGATGCGGTGATCGAGCTTGAGCACTACGGCGTGCCGTTCTCCAGAACCGAGGACGGCAAGATTTACCAGCGACCTTTCGGTGGCATGACGACCCGCTTCGGTGAGGGAACCGCGCAGCGCACCTGTGCTGCGGCAGACCGGACCGGTCACGCGATGCTGCATGCGCTGTATCAGCAGTCACTCAAGCACAACGCCGAGTTCTACATCGAATATTTCGCTGTTGACCTGATTATGGAAGACGGCGCGTGCCGCGGCGTCGTTGCGATCGACATGGCGACCGGCCGTCTGCATCGATTCCGCTCACACCAGGTCATCCTCGCGACCGGTGGTTACGGGCGCGCGTATTTTTCCTGCACCTCTGCGCATACCTGCACCGGTGACGGCACTGCCATGGTGCTCCGCGCGAGACTTCCCGTACAGGATATGGAATTTGTACAGTTTCACCCGACCGGGATCTATGGCGCTGGCTGCCTGATTACCGAAGGCGTCAGAGGCGAGGGCGGATATCTGACAAACTCTGACGGCGAACGTTTTATGGAGCGCTACGCACCCAATGCCAAAGACCTCGCGTCGCGCGACGTTGTGAGCCGATCAATGACGATCGAAATTCGCGAGGGACGCGGCGTCGGTGCCGAAAAAGACCACATCTTTCTGCATCTGGAACACCTCGGACCCGAGGTTATCGAAGAACGCTTGCCTGGCATTGCGGAGACCGCGCGCATATTTTCCGGCGTCGACGTGACCGAGCAGCCGATTCCCGTACTGCCCACCGTGCACTACAACATGGGCGGCATCCCGGCCAATTTCAACGGCCAGGTAACGACATTGAAAAACGGCGATCCCGAATCCGTCGTGCCGGGCCTGATGGCCGTCGGTGAGGCCGCCTGCGTATCGGTGCACGGTGCCAATCGTCTCGGCTCGAATTCGCTGCTCGATCTCGTCGTCTTCGGCCGGGCGGCCGCGCATTTCTGTGCAGACCATATGACGCCGGGCCAGCGCCACAAACCGCTCGGGCCCGACGCCGGCGAAGACAGCGTCGCGCGAATCGACAAGTTGCGTAATGCGAATGGCGAACGCCGTACATCAGAGATTCGCCTGGAAATGCAAAAGGTGATGCAGGGCCACGCAGCCGTCTTCCGCACCGGTGAAGTGCTCGACGAGGGGGTCGAGGCGCTGAGAAAGACCTTCGCCGCTTTTGATGACGTAGCGGTCAGCGACCGCTCGCTCGTGTGGAACACTGACCTGATCGAAACGATGGAGCTGGAGAATCTGCTGCTCAACGCCACCGCGACTATCGAGTCCGCGGCAAACCGCCTCGAAAGCCGTGGGGCCCACGCCAGAGAGGATTATCCGGATCGTGACGATGAGAACTGGATGAAACATACTTTGGTCTGGGTCGGTGGCGCTGGCGAAGTCCGGTTTGACTATCGCCCCGTTCACGACCAGACGCTGACCGACGAGGTCGACTATGTCGAGCCCAAAGCCCGTGTCTACTAGCATCCGGGAGATGACCGAGAGTGGCTGAATTCAGACTCCCCAAGAATTCCAGAATCAAGAAAGGCAAGCACTTCGCCGTGGCGAACGGAGCCTCGAATGTGCGGCGTTTCGCCGTCTATCGCTACGACCCGAGTAGCGGCGAAAACCCGCGCCTGGACACCTACGAGGTGGATCTCGACAGCTGCGGCCCAATGGTGCTGGACGCGCTCATCAAGATTAAGAACGAGATTGACCCGACGTTGACGTTCCGCCGCTCGTGTCGCGAGGGAATCTGTGGTTCCTGTGCAATGAACATTGATGGTGGTAACACACTGGCCTGCACACGCTCGATAGACAGTGTCAAAGGCGACGTCAAAATCTATCCGCTGCCGCACCTTCCCATCGTTAAAGACCTCGTGGGTGACCTCACCAATTTCTATGCCCAATATGCTTCGATCAAACCGTGGCTGCAGTCGCGCACGCCACCGCCCCCGGATCAGGAGCGCCTGCAGAGCAAGGAAGACCAGGAGCTGATCGATGAGCCGTCAGCATGCATACTGTGTGCTTGCTGCTCGACGAGTTGTCCGAGTTACTGGTGGAACAGTGACCGCTACCTCGGCCCGGCGGCGTTGCTGGCGGCCTACCGGTGGCTGGTCGACAGTCGCGACGATGCCACCGGGGAGCGCCTGGACGAACTTGAGGACCCGTTTCGACTGTATCGCTGCCATACGATCATGAACTGCACCCAGACCTGCCCGAAGGACCTGAATCCGGCGAAAGCAATCGCCGAGACCAAGAAAATGCTGGCGGAGCGAAAATACTAGGTTGTAGGAGCGCGCCCCAGCGCGCGACCTTCACGAACCATGAATCGCGCGCTGGGGCGCGCTCCTACGAGACTGGACCGATGAGCGAGGAATCCAGGCTTCGCTGGCAGTGTCGACGGGGCATGCGCGAGCTCGATGAGCTGCTCCTGGCATACCTCGAGACACGCTACCCGCTGGCCGATGAAGCGGAAAAGGCGGCTTTCGAGGCCGTTTTGGCGCTTGCCGACCCTGAGATAAACGCTTACTTGTTGCAACGGCAGTCCCCAGCATCAGAGCCGATCGCACGTGTCATCGAGCAAATACTTCGCCGACCTCCCCCCTGATGCCCGCTTGCGCCGACTGGTGCAGCTGTCCGGCATCTTCCTGGCTATGCTGGGAGCCCTCTTGGTATTGACTCTGCCGCTGCGCCCGATGGCCACAATACCCGGCGCGGGTGCCTGGCTGTCTTTCTGTGTCCGGGAGTTCATCCTGCTCAGGCGCGGATTCTTTTTGTGCCGTCGTATCCGGATCATGGCGGACGGCGGGCTCCGGGTGCTCGGTCCTGACGGTAGCTGGCGCGCAGCACGGCTCGCGACCGGCACTGTTGTGCTGCGCCGATACGCGTGGATTCGCTGTCGGACCGAAGCGGGCCGGTACTGCGCGGAGCTCGTGCAGGGTAACTGCCGTCAGAGCCATGATTGGCGCCGTCTGCAGGTTATCTGGCGCCACATTGGAGGGGCCCTGTGAAGCTGCTAACATGACAATAAGGTCAGGAAAAATAACGAACAATTCGGGGACGAGGTGCAATCTGCCGGCCGTAAATCGAACGGTGTCACAGAACGATGATGAATAAGGCAGATATCCGAGAACTTATCGATCTCCCGCCGGTCTATCCCGGAGTCGATCGGCTGTATTGCCATCAGAGCGGGTGCGTCTGAATGTCCAGTCAGTCGTCGGACAAGAAACTGGTCAAACGCGTCCAGCGGGGTGACAAAGGCGCGTTTGACCTGCTGGTCCTCAAATACCAGCACAAGATAGTGAATCTGGTCATGCGATACGTACGAGATCCGGAACTGGCGTTGGACATTACGCAGGAAGCATTCATCAAAGCCTATCGCGCGCTGCCGCGGTTCCGCGGCGACAGCGCCTTTTACACCTGGATGTATCGAATTGCGGTGAACACGGCGAAGAACCATCTGGCAGCGCAGCGCCGGCGGCCGATGAACGTCGAACTGGATTTCCAGGATCCGGATCAGTATGACCTGCACGCGCAGCTCAAGGAAACGGATACGCCTGAGGCGATTTCGTTGAGTCATGAACTTAAGGAAACCGTTGAGAATGCCATCGCCGCGCTGCCGGAGGATCTCAGGACGGCGATTATTCTCAGAGAGCTGGAAGGTATGAGCTACGAGGAAATAGCGCAGACCATGGAGTGTCCGGTTGGCACTGTCAGGTCAAGGATTTTTAGAGCACGCGATGCGATCAGTAAGAAGATCGGATCGCTTACACGATAAAGAAGGCCGAAAGGCCCATGCGAGTGAACTATGAATGACGCAATTCAAATGCAAATCTCGGCGTTTGTGGACGGAGAGCTTCCCGATAACGAAGCTGACCTGCTGCTACGGCGAATGAGCCAGGACGCTGACCTCAGGCAAAAGGTCGCGGAGTACCTGGCGATCGGAAGGGCGCTGCGGGGCGAAACCTCCGTGCCTGGGGTTCATCGTATCCACGAGAGAGTTTCGGCTGCCATCGATGACAAGCCGTTGGATGAGGTTAGCGCAACATCGGGATCACAGCCGGCGAGGGCGATTCGACCGCTGGCGGGTGCAGCGATTGCGGCATCGGTCGCGCTGCTCGCTGTTTTCGGACTGCAGCAGACAGTCACTGTGGACGATTCCAGCACCAACGACGGTTCGGTTGCGGACGCAGAACCCGGCTATACCGTGCCGCAGCAGCTTGATGATCAGCTGCGCCAGTACTACCTGAGCCACGGCGCGACCGCGACGGAATTCGGTGCCAACGGAATCAACTCGCGTTTTGTTTCACTGCGATTGAGTGAAGAGGTAATCGCCGAATCGGCGGACGCCGAGGACGCAGCGGCCAACGACCGCAACGAACAATCGGCGACGCAACCTTGATGCGACCTCGGCGAAAACAATCGTTTGCCGGCTTGACGCTGTTGGTCGGGTTACTCGCGGCGTTCGGCACGACGCTGGGAGACTCGAGAGAGCCGAATGACTGGCTCGATCGAATGACCGATGCGGTGAAAAAGACGAGCTACGAGGGCACTGTCATTCGGATTCGTGATGGGGAGGCCGAGGCGCTGAAGGTAGCGCATACGTTTGCCGACGGGGTCATTCGCGAAAAGATTGTTGCCCAGGAAGGGAACGGTCTGGAGATCATTCGCGACGGCAACAAGGTGCATTGCATCCTGCCGGATCGTAAGTCAGTTCTGGTTGAGGAATGGGACGATCAGTCGACATTGTTCTCGACGTTGCCGTCGAGCAACATTCGCTTTGGCAGCGAGTACGACGTATCGATTGTCCGAGAGGACCGCGTGGCAGCGCGTCAGACGAAGCTGCTGGCGATTCGCCCGCACGACGCCTATCGCTACGGTTATCGCATCTGGCTCGATATCGAGACGGGATTTCCGCTGCAGACTCAGCTGATCGACACGGACGGCTCGGCAATCGAACAGATCAAGTTCGCCGAAATCGCTTTGAACAAGGAGATTCGAGCCAGCGCGCTGGCGCCGTCGTATAGCACTGATACCTTCAGCTGGGTCAATCAGTCCAATCCGCACGTGACTCGCTCCATCGATACGGAGTGGTTTAGCGAGGATTTGCCGCAGGGTTTTCGAGCGATATCGACCCACGAGGAACGGATGGCCGACGGCGAGAAGTATGTAACCCATATTCTCTACAGTGATGGCCTGGCGAACGTGTCCGTTTTCGTCGCAGAGCTTGACGATGGCGATTCCCTGGGCAAGTCAAATGTTGCCGGCTCGAACGCTTACAGTACCGTCGTCGGCGATCATCACGTAACCGCCGTTGGCAAGGTCCCGACGATCACCGTTGAGCAAATAGCCACGACCATGCGTCACCCCTGATAGATCGATCTCCTCGCCGATCGCGGCGGCTGTTGCTACTACTGTAAACTTCGCCTATGGAAAACCCACGCGGCCGCATTATCGCCGTCAAGCACTCAGATCCCACTGTCCACGCGCTCGTTGAAGTCGATGCAACTGTTCAATGCAAGCGCTGTGCGGAGGGCAAAGGCTGCGGGGCAGGAGTCTTCGGGACAAGCCCTGCAACGCGTCGCGTCGAAGCGCTTATTCGTGAGGATATATCTGTTGGCGAGGGAGACGAGGTGCGTATCGCACTCGAACCGAGGAATCTGCTGAGGGCCTCCCTGCTCGTCTACGGCCTGCCGCTAGCCTTCGCTGTTATCGCGGCCGCGCTTGCCTATGTTACAGGCTTAGGCGATCTGAGCGCCGCTTTGGCTGCGCTGGCGGGCGTTGCCGGAGGCCTTCTCGTTGCCCGCTCGCAGATACGAAAGTCGGGCTGCCTGCGCGAGTTCACGCCGACCGTCGTTGAACGCATTCCTGTCCAGCAACGATCTTTGGGGGCCTGATTGTCTGGGCTGCGAGTTTACAGCCGGCAGGGCTGCCACCTTTGCGAGCTGCTGATCGAGGAGCTTTTGCCGCAGGTTCGTGGACGTCTGCCCGTCGAGGTTTGTGATATCGATTCGCGGGCGGATTGGCAGGCCGAATACGGTATTCGTGTCCCGGTTGTGGAGTTCGAGGACAGGCAGATTTCAGAGTATCCGCTGGATCGCGACGCCATTTCGGAGCTGCTCGCGTCGCTGCCGGGCGTGGCTTGAAAATGATGCGTAGCAAACTGGCCGAAGCCCGGTATACTTCGCCGCTGAGTCGGCGCGCGGGCGTGCCGCTTATGCCCGGTTTCCGAGTCTCATGAAGCAAATTCGCAACTTTTCAATCATTGCCCATATTGATCACGGCAAGTCGACGCTGGCCGATCGTTTCATCCAGCTGTGCGGCGGTCTGGCAGAGCGTGAGATGGAAGCGCAGGTGCTCGACACCATGGACCTGGAGCGTGAGCGAGGTATTACGATCAAGGCGCAGAGCGTCTCGCTGCCCTTTGTGGCCGAGGACGGTAACGAGTATCAGCTGAATTTTATCGACACACCGGGCCACGTCGATTTTTCCTACGAGGTCTCACGCTCGCTTGCAGCGTGTGAGGGCGCGCTGCTGGTTGTCGACGCCGCGCAGGGCGTCGAAGCGCAGAGCGTCGCAAACTGCATGACGGCGATTGATCAGGGCCTCGAAGTACTGCCGGTTCTCAACAAGGTCGATTTACCCGCCGCCGACCCGGACAAGGTTGTTGCAGAAATCGAGGACATCATCGGCATTGATGCCCAGGATGCGCTGCGAGTCAGCGCCAAGACGGGCGCCGGCGTGTCCGAACTTCTGAACGAGATCGTCGCACGCATACCGCCGCCGCACGGCGATTCGGAAGAGCCCTTGCAGGCATTGATAATTGATTCCTGGTTCGACAATTACGTCGGCGTCGTCTCGCTGGTCCGGGTTATGAACGGCAGCCTCGCCAAGGGAGACAAGATCACCGTCATGTCCACAGGCACTTCCTACTCGGCGGATCGAGTCGGCGTGTTCACACCGAAAATGCTGGATCGCAAGGAACTCGGGACCGGCGAGGTCGGTTACGTCATCGCCGGCATAAAGGACATATACGGCGCCCCGGTGGGTGACACATTGACGGCGACGCGCAGACCGTGCGAGACGCCGCTGCCCGGATTCATGCAGGTACAGCCGCGGGTGTTCGCCGGCCTGTTTCCCATCAGCTCGGAAGATTACGAGGCGTTTCGCGAAGCGTTGCAGAAGCTGCGGCTCAACGATGCCGCATTGCACTTCGAGCCGGAAACGTCGGCTGCTCTCGGCTTCGGGTTTCGCTGTGGGTTTCTCGGCATGTTACACATGGAAATCGTGCAGCAGCGTCTGGAGCGTGAATACGATCTCGAGTTGATTACCACCGCGCCGACGGTTGTTTTCGAAGTTGTCACAGCGAGTGGCGAGACGCTGGAGGTCGATAATCCGGCGAAACTGCCGCCTGCCAACGAGATAGAAGAACTGCGAGAACCGATAATCATCGCGAACATTCTCGTTCCGGAAAAGTTTGTAGGGGCCGTCATTAAACTTTGCATCGACAAACGCGGTGTTCAGAAACACATGCGCTATCTCGGCGGACAGGTTTCTCTGGAATATGAGATGCCGCTGTCCGAGGTCGTGCTGGACTTCTTTGATCGGCTAAAGTCCGTCAGCCGCGGCTTTGCCTCATTCGATTACCATTTTGAACGGTTTGAGCCAGCGCAGCTCGTGCGCCTCGATCTCCTGATTAACCGAGAGCGTGTAGACGCGCTTTCCGTTATCGTGCACCGCGACAACGTCAAGCATCGAGGCCGCGAACTGGTCGAGAAAATGCGAGAATTGATTCCACGACAGATGTTTGACGTGGCCATTCAAGCCGCAATAGGCAGTCAGGTCATCGCGCGCAGCACGGTGAAAGCGTTACGCAAGAACGTGACCGCAAAATGCTACGGTGGCGACGTTTCCCGCAAGCGTAAGTTGCTGGAAAAGCAAAAGGCGGGCAAAAAGCGAATGAAGCAGGTGGGTTCTGTCGAGATTCCTCAGGAGGCCTTTCTGGCCGTCCTGCGAGTTGAAAAGTGAGTGGACGTTTTGATTGTTAATCTTGCGCTGATTCTTACCGCACTGACCTTGTTTTCTGGTGTCGTTATCGTGCTCGACAAAATCTTCTGGAAAACGGGGGAGGCCGATGATCGCCAGCCGCCCGGGCCGCTGCAGACCCTGGTTGAGTATGCGCGCTCGTTTTTTCCGGTTCTCGTTATTGTCCTGGTTATTCGATCGTTTATCTTCGAGCCGTTCAGGATCCCGTCAGGCTCTATGATGCCGACTCTGCTGGAGGGCGATTTCATCTTCGTCCAGAAATTTGCCTATGGATTGCGCCTTCCGGTCACGGAGACAAAAATCGTAGAAACAGGCAGCCCGGAGCGTGGTGACGTCGTCGTGTTTCGCCTGCCGTCGGACCCGAGCATCAACTACATCAAGCGGGTTATCGGCCTGCCGGGAGATGAGATCGTCTATCAAAGACAGCGGCTCATCATCAACGGAGAGACAGTGAGTCTGGATCGTGGGCCCGACGCGTCTTCCGAGGCGCCAGTTTTTGTCGAGGATCTCGACGGCCGCTTGCATGACATCCTGGTCACCAACCCGCAGTTCTCTACACGCGACGGTACGTACCGCGTTCCGGAGGGCCACTATTTTGTCATGGGTGATAATCGTGACCGCAGCAGGGACAGTCGGTTTATTGGCGCAATTCCGGAAAAGTACCTCGTTGGCGAGGCGGTTCGCATCTGGATGCATTTCGTACCGTGGAGCCTGCCGGATTGGCGACGAATCGGGATGAAAATTCAATAATGTGGTACCAGTCACTGATTTTGCCGATAATATGGCGCTAGGCTGGAACGTAGTTGCTGCGCGCTCAATCAGATTTGAACGGAGAAATCGGAATGTCAATTAAGTCGCTGGAAAAATACCGTTCCAGGCATCGGCAGACGGGTATGACGACCCTGGGCGTGGTCATACTGGTTGCATTTGTCGGACTGTTCGCATTTGCGGGGATTCGCCTGACTCCGGTATATCTGAACTATATGAAAGTCGCCAGCGTCATTTCGGGCGTCCATGAGGAGTTCGATGGGCAAGGCCCGACGAAGGCCACCATTCGCAAGTCGATTGCGCGGCGCTTTGGTATCGAAAGCGTCAGCGTTATCAAGGCGAAGGATGTCGATATCAAGACGGTTGAAGGTGGCTTTGAGGTGTCGGCTACGTATTCGCACAAAGCTGATTTTATCGGCAACGTTTCTTTCCTCGTCGATTTCGACGAAAGGGCCGTCATCCGCAAATAGCACAAAACTCGGTCGGCGAGATTTCTCGACCGGCCACAAGAGCGAAGACATTGGAAAAGGCGGAGCGCTGGCTCTACAACACGCTACAGTATAAATTTAACGATGTCGGCTTGTTCCATCGGGCCCTGACGCACAGAAGCGCGATCGGTGCCAATAACGAGCGCCTGGAGTTTCTCGGCGATGCCGTGCTCGATCTCGTCATATCCGAAGCGGTCTTCGAGGCGCGCCCGGGTGCGCAAGAAGGAGACCTGAGCAAGCTGCGGTCCTCACTCGTCAAAGATTCAACACTTGCGGAGCTTGCTTCGGATCTTGGCATTGGCGCTTACCTGGTTCTCGGCAGCGGCGAGCAAAAGTCGGGCGGCCATCGTCGCGAGTCAATACTCGCGGATGCATTGGAGGCGATATTCGGCGCTGTCTACCTCGACAGCGGCATCGAAACGGCCAGGCAAATAATACGAAGCGTCTTCGAGACGCGTCTCAAGGAGCTTCCCGATGCCAAAGATCTCCGTGACCCGAAGACTCGTTTGCAGGAGTGGTTGCAGTCGCGAGGCATGGCCCTGCCTGATTATCAACTGGCAAACGTGACGGGCAAGGCGCACAAGCAGCGGTTTGAAGTCAGCTGTTCGGTAGACGGAGTATCCGAGCCGACCCGCGGAGAATCGACGACGCGGCGCAAAGCAGAGCAACAGGCCGCCGCACGTATGCTTGAAACGCTTGCCGACGTGCCGAAATGAGCGAGTTTCGCTGCGGGATGGTTGCAGTTGTCGGTCGGCCCAATGTCGGCAAGTCAACGCTGATCAATGCCGTGATGGGTCGCAAAGTCAGCATCGTGACTGCAAAGCCACAGACAACCCGTCATCGCATACTCGCGGTGCACACGGCGGCCAATGAGCAGGTCATTTTTGTCGATACGCCGGGGCTGCACCGAAAAGCGGACAAGGCGATGAACCGGGCAATGAACCGAATGGCGGCGAATGCACTGATGGACGCCGACCTGGTGTTATTCGTCACAGATGTAACCCGTTGGACGAATGAAGATGACGATGTTTTGCGGCGTCTTGAGAACTGTCACGCTCCCGTCATCGCCCTGCTGAACAAAGTCGACAAGGTGCATCCAAAAGAAAAGCTTCTCGATGCGCTATCGGTCATGTCCGGCCGCCACGATTTCGCAGAGGTTGTCCCGATCTCAGCACAAAAGCTCGACAACCTTGACCGTCTGATGGCGATGATTCCGAAATTCTTGCCGGAATCGCCGCCGCTGTTTCCTGCCGATATGCATACTGACCGCAGCGTTGAATTCCACACCGCCGAAATCATACGCGAGAAGCTAACATTGCAGCTGCACCAGGAGTTGCCGTACGGACTGTCGGTACAGGTGGAGCGTTTTGTGACAGAGGAAAGCGGTGTGACAATCAGCGCGGTTATCTGGGTCGAGCGCGACAGCCAGAAGGGCATCGTAGTTGGTAAGGGCGGCGGTGTACTGAAGAAGGTTGGGCGCCTCGCACGGCTGGAGATCTCGGAACAGCTTCGAAAGCCCGTTCATCTGGAGCTATGGGTCAAGGTGAAAACGAATTGGGCGGACAGTGAGAAAGACCTGATTAGCCTTGGCTATGATGTGCCTTAGGCGCTGCAGTTTCCTATGACAGTCCCGCGGCGTGTGCAGCAGCAGCCGGCCTACATACTGCATCGTCGGCCGTTTCGTGATTCCAGTCAGATTCTCGATATTGTTACGCGCGACTACGGAAAAATCGCGCTTGTCGCGCGCGGTAGTCGCAGCTCGAAATCGCGTCTCGCCGGCATCCTGCGACCGTTCTTGCCGCTCAGTATGTCGTGGGTCGCTCGCAGCGACCTGGGGACACTGACCGGCGCCGAGGCGGCGGGAGTGCCCAGGGGGATTCGCGGTGACGCGATGCTCTCTGCGTTTTACGTCAATGAGCTGCTATTGAACTTTCTGCACCGCCATGACCCGCAACCGGAAATATACTCACTCTACGACGAAGTCATTGGCGCATTAGCATCCGCTGCCGACGTCGCCGCCTGTCTGCGGTCGTTTGAAATGGAGTTTCTGGGACTGCTGGGGTACGCGGTCAGCTTTCATGACGATTCGAGGCAGGACAGGGCGCTGGACCCTGATCGCTACTATAGCTACCGCGTCGAACAGGGGCCGGTTGCCGTCGAGCGTCGCGAAGGGCCGATGCTATTCTCCGGGGCAGTGCTGCTGGCGATTCAGGCACAGGAATTCGACAAGCCGGAGATCCTGCGTGCCGCCAGTCGCTTGTTGCGCGAAATCATCAACTATCACCTCGGCGGGAAAGAACTCAAGAGTCGCAAGGTGCTGATCGAGTTGCATCGCGGTAGAATCGCCGAGACAAATCAGCGTGGCGGCGAAAGTGACTGAATCGAATCCAATCTTGCTCGGGGTCAATATTGACCACGTTGCGACCCTGCGGCAGGCACGCGGCACGCGTTACCCGGAACCGGCCGAGGCGGCCCGCATCGCGGAGGAGGCGGGCGCCGATAGCATCACGATTCATTTGCGCGAGGACCGTCGCCACATTCAGGACATCGACCTCGAGGACATCAAAGCGGTGATGCGCACGCACATGAATCTCGAATTGGCGGTTACCGACGAGATGATCGATATCGCCGCGAGATTTCGGCCAACCGACTGTTGCCTCGTCCCTGAAAAGCGCCAGGAACTGACGACCGAGGGCGGGCTGGACGTCGCGGGACAGCTGAGCAAGGTACGAGCGGCCTGTGAGCGCCTGACGGATGCTGGTATCCGGGTGTCACTGTTCATCGATCCCGTTCGGGAACAGCTGGATGCCGCCGCGTCCGTTGGCGCGCCGGTCGTCGAGCTGCATACCGGACAGTATGCGGAGGCCGGGGGCGACGAACAGCTGGCCGAGCTTCAACGCATCGAGGACGCGGCCCGCTATGGCCGCAGTCGTGGCCTCGTCATCAATGCGGGTCACGGCCTGCACTATCAAAACGTCTCGGCCATAGCGCGCATCGGGGAGATCGTCGAGCTGAATATAGGCCATTCGATCATTTCGCGTGCCGTGTTTGACGGTCTGGCGGCGGCCGTCTCTGAAATGAAACACCGGATGGTAGAGGCGCGAAACGGATGAAGATTCTGTGATTTTCGGTGTCGGGACCGACATCGTCGAGTTATCCCGTATCGAGGCAATCCTCGAGCGCTTCGGCGAACATTTTGTGCGCCGCATGCTGATGGACGAGGAGATCGCCCTGTATCGGCGCAGCAAACAGCCGGTGCGTTTTCTCGCAATGCGCTTTGCGGGCAAGGAAGCAACGGTGAAAGCGATGGGGACAGGGTTTGCACACGGTGTCTGGTTGCGCGATGTTGGCATACTGAATAACGACTGGGGCAGGCCGATCGTTACCTGGTCGGAGCGTGGTCGTCGCACGTGCGACAGGTTAGGTATTGGCGCAGGCCATGTCAGCCTGACCGACGATGCCGGTCTCGTTATCGCGTTCGCGGTCGTCGAAACGGCCGCTACGTCGGCCGAAAGCTGACCAGGACAGACCAGGGGGCGAGCGGACGATATGCATTGTTTTTCTTTCGATATCGAAACGGTACCGGACGTCGAGTTTGGTCGCCGCTTCTGGGACCTGGATGACGTATCCGACGACGACGTTGCGACCGTAATGATGTTCAAGCGGCAGCAGTCCGCGGGAACCGATTTTCTGCCGCTGCATCAACAGCGCATAGTCGCTATATCAGTGACTTTTCGGACGGCGAACTCCTTCAGAGTCTGGAGCCTGGGCGACGAGGAATCGGATGAAGCCGAAATCGTGCAGCGCTTCTTCGACGGCATAGAACGCTATACCCCGGACCTTGTGTCCTGGAACGGTGGCGGCTTTGATCTTCCCGTCTTGCACTACCGGGCGCTCAAGCACGGCGTCAAGGCGCCACGATACTGGGAAATGGGCGACGGTGACAGGGACTTCAAGTGGAATAACTACCTGAGCCGATTTCACTGGCGGCATATCGACCTGATGGATGTCCTGGCCGGTTTTCAGCCCAGAGGCCGCGCCAGCCTCGACCAGATGGCCGTCATGCTGGGCTTTCCCGGCAAGCTCGGCATGAGTGGTGACAAGGTCTGGGATACATACCGCGCGGGCGGCATAAAGGAAATTCGCGACTACTGCGAGACGGATGTCTTGAATACCTGGCTGGTCTACCTGCGTTTCGAACTGATGCGCGGTAAGCTCGATGAGAAAGACCTGCAACATGAGTACGCCCTCGTCCGTACTACGCTGGAGAGTATGGATCAGGCGCACCTGAACGAGTTCCTTGCCGCCTGGGGCGAGGACTGACAGGTCCTGGTCAGCATGCCAAAGCGACGACGGGAGCCGGAAACGGCAACGATAGGTGATGTGACCCACGATGGTCGTGGCATCGCCAGCGTCGAAGGCAAGAAAGCATTCGTTGCCGGGGCCTTGCCCGGTGAGACGGTGCAGTTCATTCGTCGCAAGTCGCGCCGCAACTTTGATGAATGTGAATTGCTTGACGTTCTGGAAGCTTCCGCAGATCGAATCGCCGCGCGCTGCGCGGTGTTTGGTCGTTGTGGCGGTTGCGCGTTGCAGCATGTGACGCCGCGCATGCAACGCGATATCAAGGCACAGACGCTCAAGGACAACCTCGAGCGCATTGGACGCGTCGCGCCGGAAAGCTGGCTTGCTCCGATGGAGGGGCCGGAATGGAACTATCGCAGGCGCGCACGACTGGCCGTGAAGGACGTACCGGCAAAGGGCCGCGTGCTGGTTGGTTTTCGCGAACGCCACGCGCCGTTCATTACCGATATGCATCGCTGCGAGGTGCTGGCAAAGCCCGTCGACGACATGATCGACGCGTTGAGCGAGCTTATCGGCCGGCTTTCGATCCGCGCCCGACTGCCGCAGATCGAAGTCGCTGTTGCCGACAATGACGTCGCGCTGGTATTCCGTGTACTCGATCCGCCCAGCGAGGCCGATAAGGCGGAGCTATTCGCTTTCGGCGCCGATAAGCAGCTGCGGATATACCTGCAGACCGGCGGCCTCGATTCTGTGTCGCTGCTACACCCATCGTCCGAGAGCGAAGCGCTTTATTATGCGCTCCCCGAGTTCGACATCAGCATCGCTTTCGAGCCGGTCGACTTTATCCAGGTCAATAGCGACATCAATCAGCGCATGGTCAGCTTCGCAATCGAAAATTTGCAGGCGGGCCCCGACGATCGTGTGCTCGATCTTTACTGTGGCATCGGCAATTTTTCTTTGCCACTGGCGCGACGCGCGGGAACGGTTTCAGGCGTTGAGGGCGAGGCCGGGCTGGTGGCCCGCGCCGGCGAAAATGCGCAGCGAAACAGCCTCTCGAACGTCGAATTTCGCGTCGCCGATCTTAGCAAGATTGATGGCACGGAAAGCTGGGTCAAGGCGGGGTGCGATCGAATGTTGTTGGACCCGGCGCGAAGCGGCGCCGCCGAGGTGGTCCGGCAAATGCATTTGTTCGGTCCCGAGCGGATCGTATACGTATCCTGCCACCCCGGCACCCTGGCGCGGGACGCGGCTACACTGGTGCACGAAAAAGGCTACAGGCTGGAGGCGGCCGGCATCATCGATATGTTCCCGCACACTGCCCATGTAGAATCGGTTGGTATCTTTACCAAGTCTTGACCACGACCAGCGAGGCGCAGCGGATGTCACTAGGGCCCGTAATGCTGGACATCGACGGACTCGCCCTGAGTCCGGCAGACCGGGATCTCCTCCGGGAGCCTGCCGTCGGTGGCGTGATCCTGTTTACTCGAAACTTCGAATCGCCGGACCAGATCGCGGACCTGGTTCAGGATATTCGTGCGTTGCGCAGTCCGCCGCTGCTGATCGCAGTTGACCATGAGGGTGGTCGTGTGCAGCGCTTTCGCAATGGCTTTACGGCGATTCCGCCGATGCGACGCATCGGGCGGGAATACGATCGGGATGCCGAATCGGGGCTGCAAGCGGCGCGAGAAGCAGGTTGGATGATTGGCTCGGAGTTACGCTCTGTCGGCATCGACCTGTGTTTTGCACCCTGCGTCGACCTGGACTGGGGCGTCAGCGAGATCATCGGCAACCGCGCCTTTCACAACAAACCCGATGTCGTTGGCGAACTGGCCGGCGCTTTCTCGCGTGGACTTCGCAGTGCCGGCATGGTCGCGGTTGGCAAGCATTTTCCTGGACATGGCGCGGTGCTGGCCGATTCCCACCTGAAACTGCCGGTCGACCGACGCGAATATGGGCTCGTTCTCGATGACATGCGGCCGTACGAACGGCTTATCGCCAATGGGGCACTGGCGGGCGTCATGCTCGCCCATATCATCTATACGCAGATGGACACGATGCCGGCGGGGTTCTCCGAGTATTGGATACAACGTGAACTGCGTTCCCGGCTGGGCTTCGGCGGTGCGGTATTCTGCGATGACCTCAGCATGAAAGCGACACGAGACTATGGATCCATGGCTAAACGTGCACGACTGGCACTTGATGCCGGCTGTGACATGGTAATGGTGTGCAACGACCGAGATGCCGCACAGCAGGCTGTTGCCGCGCTCAGCGAGTACTCCAATCCGCTATCGCTGGTACGACTGGCGCGATTGCACGGTACCGGCCACCCGCTGCGCGAAACCTTACTGGCAAGCGACGAATGGCAGTCGATCAACCAGCAGTTTGCGCGCTGGAGTGAACGTCCCGAGCTGCATCTCGATGCTTGATTCCGGACCGGCATGACAGCAGCGTCGCGATACTCGATTATTATCGGCAGCGGTTTCCCGTCACTGGCGGGCGAGGGCACGGGTCGCACGGTTACGACGCGCTTCGGTGCGCCGTCGGCCGCGCTTCAGACGGTCGCATTGCGGAGCCACGCCGTGCTTACGCTGCGTCCGCATGGCGCCGACCACTCGCTGCCTCCGCACGCGATTAACTATCGTGCCAACCTTGCCGCATCGAAAGAGCTGGGTG
>CAMYMR010000001.1:105320-136193 GCA_947259285.1 uncultured Woeseiaceae bacterium
CCATTTTCGGCGGGGTTGAGGGCACAACTGCTGGCCGCAGCGGAGGCCATCGATCTCGATTGCTACGACGGCGGCGTTTACGCGGCAACGCAGGGGCCCCGGCTGGAGACGGCGGCGGAAATCGACCGCCTGGAAAAGGATGGTGCGGACTTTGTCGGCATGACGGCAATGCCGGAAGCGTCGCTTGCACTGGAACTCGGGCTGCAATACGCGTGCCTGGCTATGATTGTGAATCGGGCAGCCGGCCGCGGCGATACGCCGATACATGAAGACGTCGAATCCAGTGCTCTGGCGGCTCGGACGAAAGCAATGAGCCTGCTCGGGAAGTTTTTCGAACTGGCGTGAAAAGGTAACGATGAAATCGCTGAATCGGCATATCCTCGAGCAGGTTATCGCGGCCACCACCGAACCGCTGATCGTGGCGCGCATTGATCAGTCGGACTGGCCGGTCGTGCTTGCCAATCCTGCGTTCGAGAGTATCGGTCGAGAGGACGTGCTGAAGAAGCCGTTTGCGGATGTTGTCGAGGAAATTGCGGGACGCGAAATCGCCATCGAGGTCAGCGAATCGGTGCGCTCGCATCAAGAGATGAGTTTTCCGGTTGAATCGAACCACCGCGAATACCTGTTGGTGATCAAACCGCTGCGGCACGCCGATAAAGACACCGTCAGCTTCTATGCCGCCTACTGGCGAAGCGGCGTCGGCGCAGGTTCCGCTGAATCCGAGGAAATGCATCATGCTTTGCTAAAAGCGAAGCGCCGAATTCGCGACCTGTCGCGTGACGACCCGGTGACTGGCGTATTGAATGGGCGTGCTTTCGAGGAGGTTTTCGAGCACGACTGGGCCGTTGCCGCACGTGAAAAGAGTCGCCTCTCGCTGGTTACGTTTACGCTCAACGAATTTGACGCGTATATCGACGTGTTCGGACGGCACGCCTCGGATTCGTGTCTGCGCCGGGTCGGCCAGGCCATCAAACGTTGTTTGCGACGTGCGAGCGACGTCGTAGCACGGCCCGGTGGCGCAAGGTTTGTCGTCCTGTCGCACGCATCAGACGAGGATGGGGTTCGCGATTTCGCCGGCCGCATCTCCACTGCCGTCAGGGAACTCGGGCTACATCATCCTCGATCCACAGCATCCAAGTTCGTAACCGTCACTTTCGACGTACGGGTTGCCGACGCTGGCAGCGACCCGCGGGGTGCACGCGATTTTCTGGGCGAGCTACTCGACGGGGTAGCCGAGTAACTCGGTTTCCATCGGATCCACCGATTCTTCAGATTCATCCTCCACGCGGGTGACTCGCGCCAGCACACCGAACTTCGGATGATCAAAGTAGCGAAGCTCGCCGGATCTCAGGATGCGATTTTCGTTGATGCGGTAGCGCACCGGCCTGGGACCGCCGAAATCGGAATAGTCAGTGGCAGATCGGTATTCGCCGTAGCTGGTACGTGAATCGGTGCTTTGATCCGATTCGGGCGCATCGAGCTCCAGATCAACCACAAGGTGCAGGAAGCGGCTCAGGTAAAGCCTGAGCGTACCGTCGAGGTCATCCGGCCGTCTGCCCATCGCGTCGAGCTCGATCGGTAGCGTTTCCTCGTCGGGCCACGTCACCTGCGTCCAGCCGAAGTGCATGATGGGCTCGTAGACGTCAAGACGTCTAAGCCGACTCAATATATCGCCCATCGTGTACTCGTCTTCTTCGAGCAGGACGAAGTCGACGTCGCGATAATATCTCGGGATTTCCTCGAGCGGCTCTTCCTCGATTGGCATCGGGTCATCGTCAAAAACCGGGTCCTGGACGACGGGCTGGTCGGCCGGGAATATCTCGGTGCCGATCGATACAGCCTGGGCGTATTTGAAGATGATCATCTCGACCGTATAGCGCCGGATTTCCGGCACCTCGTCGGTAACCTCATCCTGGGCCCGAACCGCCGTGAAAGGCAGCACGATCAGTAGCAGCGCCAGCGGTATCCGCATTGTGGGCGTCCTTCGAACCAATTCCCGGTACTCCTGTCTAGTCTGTGACCGCAAGATCCTGTAGCAAGTTCTCGATTAGTTCAAAGCGAATTGCCAGGTCCGACAGATCTTCACGGATCTGCAGACGGTGTGAGCCCTGCAGTCGGTATTTGCGGCTGCCATTTTGCACTAATTGCACGAGCGCGACAGGGTCAATATGACTTTGATCGCCAAAGACGACGTAACCGCCCTGGGCGGATGCATCAATTTTCTCGATGCCGAGGGCGGCCGCCGATTTCTTGATAGCGGCGATCCGCAACAAATTTCTTACGCTGTCGGGAAGCAGGCCGAAGCGATCGATCAATTCGACCTGCAGCTCACGCAGTTCTTCGGCCGTCTCGATTGCCGAGATGCGCTTGTACAGAATGAGGCGGAGATGAACGTCCGGTACATAGCTCTCGGGCAGCAGGGCCGGGATATGCAGATTGATATCGACTCCCGCGTGCAGCGGTGTGTAGAGGTCCGGTTCGTCTCCCGAGCGCAAGGATTCGACGGCGCGTCCGAGCAGCTCCGTATAAAGCGAGAAGCCGATTTCCTGAATCTGACCGCTCTGCGTATCGCCCAGCAGTTCCCCCGCACCGCGAATCTCGAGGTCGTGCGTAGCCAACGTGAACCCGGAGCCCAGGTCTTCCAACGAGTCGATGGCCTCGAGGCGCTTGATCGCGTCCGCGGTCATTTCAGCCCTCGGCGGCGCCATAAGGTAGGCGTATGCGCGATGATGAGAGCGGCCTACGCGACCGCGCAGCTGGTGGAGCTGAGCAAGGCCGAAGCGATCCGCACGATTGATGATAATGGTGTTCGCAGTCGGCACATCGATGCCGCTTTCCACAATGGTCGTGCAGAGCAACACGTTGAAGCGCCGATGGTAAAAATCGAGCATGACCTGCTCGAGTTCGCGTTCGGGCATCTGTCCGTGGCCGATGCGAATGTCGGCCTCGGGTACCAGCTTGTTCAGCCGTTGCTCTATCCGACCGATGTTCTCGACGCGGTTGTGAATGAAATACACCTGTCCGCCGCGCTTGATTTCACGCAGGCAGGCTTCTCGAATGATTACGTCATTCCATTCGGAGACGAAGGTCTTGACCGCGAGGCGTTCTGCCGGCGGTGTCGTGATCAGCGACATTTCGCGCAGGCCACCGAGCGCCATATTGAGCGTCCGCGGAATTGGCGTTGCGGTCAGCGTCAGAATATCGACTTCGCTGCGCAAGGACTTGATCGCCTCCTTGTGACGCACGCCAAAGCGATGTTCCTCATCGACAATGACAAGCCCGACGTCGCGGAGGTCCTTGGTGTGTTGCAGCAGCCGATGCGTTCCAATGACAATGTCGACGTTTCCGGATCGAAGGCCGGCAACGATATCCTTCACCTGCTTTGCCGACTGGAATCGTGACAATACCTCGACGCGCACCGGCCAGTCCGCAAAGCGATCCCGGAAATTCACGCCATGCTGCTGTGCGAGCAGCGTAGTGGGCACCAGCACGGCGACCTGTTTACCACCGTGCACGGCGGCGAACGAGGCCCGCAGCGCGACTTCGGTCTTGCCGAAACCGACGTCCCCGCAGACGATACGGTCCATCGCCTGACTCGAGGCCAGGTCGCGCAGCACATCGTCGATCGTGTTCGCCTGGTCCTCGGTGAGCTCAAACGGAAAGCCCGACTCGAAGCTGCGGTAGTCGGCTTCCGGCCAGTGAAAGCTGTAGCCCTGACGCGCTGCCCGACGGGCGTAGATGTCCAGCAGCTCGGCGGCAACATCGCGGATTTTCTCGATGGCACGACGCTTGGCCTTTTCCCACTGGTCGCTGCCGAGACGATGCAACGGGGCGTTGTCGGGTGATGCGCCCGTGTATCGGGAAATCAGGTCCAGCGCGTGTACCGGCACGTACAGCTTGTCGCCGTCAGCGTACTCGAGATGCAGGAACTCCGCCGCGATGCCGCCGACGTCCAGGGTAACCAGCCCGAGGTAGCGGCCGACCCCGTATTCCTCGTGCACAACCGGTGATCCCGGCTCCAGGTCGTTGAGCTGACGGATAATGGTTTCGGGGTCGCGATCGCTCCTGCGCTTTCGCCTGTGTGCCTTGGTGCGTTCGCCAAACAGCTGCTGCTCGCTGATGATCGCGACGCGGGCGCCAGGCAGCAGGACGCCGCTATCGATCGGCGCAACCGCCACGCCGATTCGTTGTTGCAGCGCCTCGAATTCTCGCCAGCTGTCGACCCGCGAAAGGTCGAGGCCACGCCCTGATAGCAGATCATAAAGCTGCTCGCGCTGGCCGGGTGAATCTGTCGAAAACAGCACGCGACCGTCAAACGTCTGCAGGAACTGCATCAGCGCAGCGGCGGCGTCTTCGTAGCGCGCCTCGATCTTCATGGCGGGCGGCAGGCGCGTGTCGTGGTTCAGTTCACTATGCCCGCCCGCGAGCGTCTGCGCGGAGTAGCTGATCGTTGCGAATCGAGTGAGCTGCTCTTCGACGAGGTCGGGCGACAGGAATGTCTCGTCGACGTCGAGTATGGGTCTTTCGGGATCGAGGCTACAAAGCTCGTATCGTTCCGACGCCTCCGACCAGAATTGCGTCAATAACGCCCGTTGCGGGGCCGGAGCCAGCACGACGCAGTCGTCCGGGAGGTAGTCGACAAGCGATGCCGTGGCGTCAAAGAACAGCGGCAAAAAGTATTCTATGCCGCCGTGCGCGATTCCCTCCGAAATTTCCCGATAGACGCGCGATTTGGCCGGCTGTCCCTCGAAGCGCTCGCGGTAGCGATGCCGGAATAATTTGATGGCCTCGGCATCGAGCGGCACTTCTCTCGCGGGCAGGATGTCGATGCGGCTGGTCCGCGCTCCGGACAGCTGCGTCTCGGATGAGAAGTAGCGCAGCGACTCGATCTCGTCATCGAAGAAGTCGATGCGGACCGGGATGTCGGCGCCCATCGGAAAAACGTCGATCAGGGAGCCGCGAACGGCAAATTCACCGTGCTCTGAGACCTGCGGGACGCGGAAGTAACCCGCTTCGACCAGCGAATCGGTGAAGCCCTGGCGATCAAGGACCTGGCGCTCGGAAAGCGTCAGCGAACGTGCCGCAACGTAGTCGATGGGCGGCAGTCGTTGTTGCAACACGCTTGCCGCAGCGATAACGATTCCATTCTTCATGTCGGGCAGCGCGGCGAGCACTCGCAGCCGCTGGGAAATAATGTCCTGGTGCGGCGAGAAGCTGTCCCAGGGCAGCGTTTCCCACTCGACGAAATGCTCGACGGGTAGATCGTCAGCGGCAAAGAAGCGAATCTCGGCTTCCAGCTGGTCGGCGTGGCGCGGATCCTCGGCCAGCATCAGAACCGGCCTGTCGATACATGATGCGAGTTCGGCTGCGGCCAGCGATGTGCTCGCCCCGATCAGGCGGCCCCAGCCAGCCGCAGTGCCGGGCTCTGGTAAGAGACGAGGGTCGGAGATCAGTAGTGACATGCTCAAGGACTTTCGCTTGGCCTGGGTTATCGGCCCGCCTGAACACGATGCTCGGGCCGCTGAAGGGGCGCGATTATTACATAGCAAGCGGCGCCTCGCTGCGCTGCAATTGGACACGAAAAAGCCCGGACCGTTTCCGATCCGGGCTCGCATCAATCTGTTGGCTTATGCCTAGCGCTTGACCACGGCGTGGATTACGCGGTCGTACTCGAAAAAGACGACGAAATCCTTGTATTCCCAGCGAGTTATCGGGGGTTCACCGACCGGCGCCCTGACGTTGACCGGGCTGCCGTACTTTGACTGCACGCTGGCTTGCGTCATCCCACGGGTTGGGCGCGCGTCAGCCGAACCGGCGGACATGCCGTCCATCTTCAAGGTATCGGCCTGTGCCGTGCCAAACAAGGCTAGAAACAGGGCGATCAGTGCCGCGCTACGCAATTTGGCCATTGGTCCTTCTCCTGAGTCCGATTCACAGACTATAGCACTGCTTGCCGGACCAAAAAACAGTGATATATCCGGTTTTTACAGGGATACTTTCGCTCAATATGTGAACTGTGTCACAAACCACCGCTGTGCTGTCCTGCAGGCCTCTGTAGCGTTGCGTTCGTGGCCGATCAGCCCGATTTCGCCTGCGGAGCGCGCGTTGCAGCGAGGCTATGCGTGAGCGCCGAATGCGCGCGATATTGCGGGAGCGTGAAACGGCCGCGAAACCCAAAGTCGCACCGCCATGAATGTGGTTTAATGCCTGCCGATGATCAACCCTGTCGAACTCTTCGTCGGGCTGCGCTACCTCCGGGCCAAACGGCGTACCCGATTCGTCTCTTTCATTACGCTGATATCCCTGCTCGGGATAGCCCTCGGTGTTGCCGCGCTGATCGTCATTCTGTCGGTTATGAACGGCTTCGAGGGTGAATTGCGCGGGCGGCTCTTGAGCATGTCGGCCCATGGCACCGTGACAGGCGCCGGTGGCAAGACCGAGGGCTGGCAGCGCATCATCGATGAGGTTGCCGCCGAGCCGGGCGTCTCGGCCGCCGCGCCGTTCGTCCAGATGGAGGGGATGGTCCAGTCGGGTCCGGAGCTGCTTGCGGTCCTCGTCCACGGTGTCGATCCGGCGTATGAAAAGCCCTTGTCCGCGGAAATGATCAACATGGTCGAAGGCGAACTCGAGGTCCTGCAGCCCGGCACACGCAGCATCATTCTCGGGCGGATTCTCGCCTATGATCTCGGTGCTCGAATCGGCGACGGGGTCGTGCTTTTGATTCCACGCCCCGTCGGTGACGGGACCTTGGAGCCCGTGCTCGAACGATTCGTCCTGCGGGGCGTATTCGAGGCAGGCTTGCAGGACCATGATAGCGTGCTCGCGCTGATTCATATTTCCGATGCGGCGGCGATTCAGGGCCTGGGCGATGCGGTGACCTCGATTCGATTCCGCAGCGATGACGTCATGGCGGCGCCAGTCGTTGCGCAGTCCCTGCAGGAACGACTGGGCGAAAGCGTCAGTACGAGCGACTGGACGATAGAGAACGGCAGCTATTTTCGCGCGATTCGCCTCGAGAAGATGATGATGTCGCTGATTCTCTCGCTGATTATCGGCGTCGCCGCGTTCAACATTGTGGCGAGCCTCGTAATGGTTGTGACGGACAAGACCAACGACATCGCGGTTCTCAGAACGCTGGGAATGGGGCCGGACGGCGTTGTACGGGTGTTCTTCGTCCAGGGCGCGATGATCGGCTGGGCCGGTGTGCTGATCGGCGTACTGCTGGGCGTCGTGCTCGCACTCAACGTCCCGGTAATCGTGCCCTTCCTCGAGCAGGCCCTGGGTTTTCAGATCATGCCAGGCGATGTTTACTACGTGACCCGCATTCCTTCCGAACTCGAATGGCAGGACGTCGCGATCATTTCGGTCGCCGCGTTTGTTCTGACCTCACTGGCCACCCTGTATCCGTCAAGACGCGCGGCGTTGGTCAATCCCGCGGCGGCGCTGCGTTATGAATAGCCGTGTAATAAAGGACTCATTGTCGTCCGCATCGTTGGCGAGGCACTTCAATGGGTAAGCGCTTCGAAATGTGGATTGGCGGTCGTTATGTGCGCTCACGCAGCAGCAACAAGTTTGTTTCGATGATCTCCGCGATCTCGATGTTAGGCATTGCGATTGCTGTGACGGTTTTGATCGTCGTGATGTCGGTGGTCAACGGATTCGAACGGGAGCTGAAGGATCGGCTGCTGGCCATGACCGCGCATGCGAGTATCGAGAACGTGGATGGCGCGCTCACGAGTTCGGATGCCTTGATCGAAACAGCGCAGGCAAATTTACGCGTAAGCGCCGCGGCGCCTTACGTGGATGGTCAGGCGCTGATGGTGTTCGAAAACGAACTCAGCGGCGCCGAATTGCGGGGCATAGATCCGGCGCGCGAGGAGGCCGTATCCGCGGTTGGCGACGTGATGCAGGCAGGACGGCTGAGTGATCTCGAGCCCGGGAAGTTCAATGTTGTGCTTGGTGTCGAGCTCGCCGAGGCGTTAAAGGTGGATGTCGGCGATAAGCTTACCGTCACGCTGGCGCAGGGCAGGGTGACGCCGGCCGGCGTTATTCCGCGAACAAAGCGCTTTACGGTCAGTGGCCTCTACCGCGTCGGGATGTACGAATTCGATCGACGACTGGCGTTTATCAATATCGGCGACGCGCAGAAGTTGTATCGCAAAAAAGATGCGGTAACGGGTGTGCGCCTTGCGGTCACGGAAATCTACGAAGCGCCGGCCATCGTTCGCGAAGTGGCGCTCGAGCACGGCGAACTCGTGCTCGTCAGTGACTGGACGCGCCGCCACGTCAATTTCTTTCGTTCCATCCAGATAACGAAGTCCATCCTGTTCGTGATCTTGCTGATGGTAATTGCCGTTGCCGCGTTCAATATCGTTTCGACGCTCGTCATGGTCGTCAAAGACAAGCAGTCGGACATTGCGATACTGCGCACGATAGGGGCGAGGCCGTCGAGCATTCTGCGCGTATTCGTCACACAGGGTAGTATCGTTGGCATCGCCGGCACGGTGGCGGGCGTCGTATTCGGAGTCTTGCTCGCGCTCAACCTGGAATCAATCGTCGGCTTCTTCGAAGGCGCGTTCGGCATCAAGTTTCTTGCCGCAGATGTCTATTTCATCAGCGACCTGCCGTCCGAGTTGCGTCCGGGCGATGTGGCAAGGATCGCTATCATGGCGCTTGCTCTGGCGCTTATATCTACACTCTATCCGGCCTGGGTTGCGGCCAGGACGGCTCCGGCGGAGGCGCTTCGATATGACTGACGAATCGACGGGCAACGAGCAGGCGGTTCTCGAATGTCGCGGCGTGGCGCGGCATTTCCGCGAAGGTGCATCGACGCTCGAAGTGCTGCGCGGAGTTCACCTCGAGGTGCGGCCTGCCGAGCGTGTGGCGATCGTCGGTGCATCGGGTTCCGGCAAGACGACCCTGCTGCAGATCATGGGCGGTCTCGACGACCCCGATGAGGGCGAAGTGATGGTCAACGGCCAGTCCATGCACGGCAGCGATGAAGCAGCAAAAGGTGACCTGCGCAATCGCTACATCGGCTTCGTCTACCAATTTCATCATCTCCTGCCCGAATTCACGGCCGAAGAAAACGTCGCCATGCCGCTGCTGATTCGTCGCGAAAACAAAGCGGAGGCGCTGCGACAGGCTCGCGAAATACTCGGCCGCGTCGGCCTCGGCGAGCGTTTGTCGCATAAACCCGGCGAACTGTCGGGCGGCGAGCGGCAGCGGGCGGCGGTGGCACGCGCGTTGATAACGCGGCCAGAGCTCGTGCTCGCTGACGAACCCACCGGCAACCTGGATTCCGGCAACGGCGAGCATGTGCTGAAGCTGATGCTCGAACTGAACGAGGAGCTCAGGACCAGCCTGATCGTAGTGACACACGATCATTCGATCGCCAAGCGCATGGACAGAATTCTCGTGCTTGAGGACGGCGTGCTTCGCGAGTCAGTCTGATTCGCTCTTGCGACGGATGCTCTGCTTTCTTAGCTTGTAGTTACTGATTGAGAGTCGCCACAGGGAGTCGAGTGCGATATAGCCAATAAGCGCCGTCAAGCTGCCCAGCAGCATGCTGCCCAGTAGCATCGGCTGCCAGATGTTCACGAAGGTGTGCGTCACCCAGTCCAGAGAGAGCCGGAACTCGAAGGGCTTTGGCGGTACGTCCAGCAGCATCACGCCTAAACGGTACGTGAAGTAATAAAGCGGCCCCATCGTCAGCGGGTTGCTGATCCACGTCGACAAGGCCGCAACCGGGATATTGACGCGCAGCGCCAGCGCCGCCAGCGCGCCCATCAGCGTGTGGCCGGGAAATGGCAGGAACGCGACGAACAGCCCCAGGGCAAAGGCCGGCACGACGGTTTGTCGGCGGATACCCCAGAGCCGGTGATCGTGCAGCAGGTGGCGAAACGGCGCCATGAACCACTGCTTGCTCATGTGATGCCGTTTGAAGGCAAATTTCCGAAAAAAGCGTCTTGGCATTAACGGGCGATCCGGTTTCCTTAGTGAGTGCCAAAAAATGACAAAAATCCATCATGATCCGCGCCTGCCTGATGATGCTCGCAGGAGGCTACGCGGCGCAGCATAGCAGGGTGCCGCTAAGCTCGGACCTCTGCAAGCTACTATTAGTTGCATCCCTATTGATGCTCGCCCATCGCCGATTGCGTTTCGCCGGTTTTGCTTTGTTTGGATTCGCTGTATTCGTCGCCGCCGCGAATGCCGTCATCGACGGTCGAATCGACGCCCGTTTCGCGGGCGACAGCCTGTTGACGGAGGTTCGGATCGTTGACTTTCCGAAGAGGACCGGTGATTCCATTGTGCTACTGGTCGAGCCGGTCGACGACGCGCGGCTTCCCGCGCGTTCCAGGGTCAGCTGGTACCAGCCAGATGTCGAGCCGTCGAACGGTGACGTGTGGCAGCTCGAGCTGCGCCTGAAGCAGCCGCGAGGCACGAGTAATCCGGGCTTGTTCGACGTCGAGGCCTGGATGCTCAGAAACAGAATCCAGGCCACCGGCTACGTGGTCTCCGGCAAGCGCAACCGGCTCATCGAAGCCGGCGTGGACAGCGGTCTCGGTGGTCTGCGGCGCCGGTTTGTGGCTCGCGCGGCAACTGCCGCGTCGTCGCCCGAAGTAGCCGCCGTTCTCGCCGCAGTTGGCGTCGGGGCCCGACACGGGATCTCCCGGGATTCATGGCAGCAATACTCGGCAACGGGCACCAGCCACCTGATGGCAATCTCGGGACTGCACGTGGGTCTGGCCGCAATGGCCGCGTACCTCCTTACCCGATTGATCGCCGGTCTGCTGCTACTTCGGGGAAACGTCCATCTGCTCGCGATTGTGGCGGGGACGATTGCCGCCACGAGCTACGCAGCCGTCTCAGGATTCGGCGTGCCGGCTCAGCGCGCGTCGCTGATGCTGTTGCTGGGCGCGTCCGCCCTTTTGCGCCGCAGAGAAATCGACACGCTGACAACGGTCTCTCTGGCCGCGATCGTCGTATTCATTCTGGAACCCGTCGCGACGATGGCGCCCGGATTCAGCTTGTCGTTCTCTGCTGTCTTGCTGCTGGTCTGGCTCGCGCGGTTCGGGGGCGCGAAACGGCGCGGTCGTTCCTTCCTGGCTAGCGCCTGCAACCGCTTCCGCCAGCTGTTTGTCGTCCAGATCGCCCTGTTGTTAGGACTAATGCCGCTGACGGTACTCCTTTTCGATCGCATCGCCTGGCTCGCGACACCGGTTAACCTGGTTGCCGTGCCGATCTTCAGCATGGTCACAGTTCCTTTTTCGCTGATTGGTCTTGGATTGGGCGATATCGTCAGCCAGGCAAGTCACATTGCTCTGAAAGTAGCGGCGACGAGTGTCGAGTACCTCTCACTGCTAATCGCGGCGGCGGCCCGATTGCCATTCGCCGACGTCCGCGTGCCTGCGCTAAACGGGCTTAAGCTGTTGATTGCGGCACTTCCTGCACTACTGGTCCTGATTCCCAGAGGATGGCCGGGCCGCTACGTGGCCTTACTGTCGGTCGCCGCGCTGCTGCTGTATTCGCCGAAGGCGCCGGACGACGGCTGCGTTCAGCTCCATGTGCTGGATGTCGGGCAGGGGCTGGCCACGGTCCTGCAAACGCGCGGTAGCACGCTGCTGTTCGATACAGGGGCCTCCTTTCGTGGTGGCGGTAGTGTTGGCGAGCGGACCGTCGTGCCGTTTCTAAGGTCGAAGGGCATCAGGCAAATAGACTGGCTGCTCGTTTCGCATGCCGATATCGATCATAGCGGCGGCGTCCGCGCGATCGTCGACTACGCGGATGTCAGCACGCTTCTCGCCGGCGAAGCGCTGACTGATGCCGGACTGGCATCGTCGCGATGCCGGGCCGGGCGACGCTGGACCGTGGACCAGGTCCGGTTTCAAGTCCTGCATCCGGATACTGACCTCCCCTGGCAAGGCAACGATTCATCCTGCGTACTGTTGGTGGAGGCCGGGCGCTTCGGGCTGCTGTTGACCGGCGACATCGAAGCAGACGCAGAACGCGCGATCATCGCGGCGAATGATTTGAGCCATGTCGAAATCGTCCTGATACCGCACCACGGAAGCGCTACGTCGTCTGGTGCGGCGTTTGTCCATGCGGTTTCCCCGACCATCGCCATTGTCTCCGCCGGATACGGCAATCGCTGGGGGTTTCCAAAAGCCGCCGTCGTTACGCGATGGCAGGCGGTCGGTGCCATGGTACTCGACACAGCGACCGCTGGGGCCGTGAGCGTGCGCCTGTGCCGCGACGGCGGCATTCAAGCCGTACGATTGGACCGGCAGGAGCGCCGCAGATTCTGGCGTAACTAGCCCGGAAAAGCGACGCGTATCCCAAGAATTTTCGGCGCGGTCGCTGTATATTTCATTTTTCCGACTTGGGCCAGGTCTTTATGGTTGAGATAGTAAAATCCGGCGGCTACCTGATGGCGCCCATCATTATCTGCGCGATCCTTGCGATGGGAATCATTCTCGAGCGCTTCTGGACGCTGCAACAAAAACGCGTGCTGCCCGAGGATCTCACCAGTAAGGTCTGGGGCTGGGTGAAAAAGGACCAGCTGGACCAAAAGCAGATTCAGTCCTTACACCAGGGATCCGCACTGGGTCAGATCCTCGCCGCCGGGCTGATAAACCGGAACCGGGACAGGGCGGTACTCAAGGATGCGATTGAGGATACCGGCCGCCATGTCGTGCACGAACTGGAGCGTTACCTCGAAACGCTGGGCACCGTTGCCGCCGTGTCACCGCTGCTCGGCCTGCTGGGCACCGTTATCGGTATGGTCAAGGTTTTCACGGCGATAACGACGCACGGCGTCGGGAATCCGACGGTGCTGGCCGGTGGCATTGCCGAAGCGCTGATCACCACGGCGGCCGGCCTTACCGTCGCGATACCGGCCCTGATCGGCTACCGCTACTATCGCAATCGCGTGGACACGCTGGTGGTCGACATGGAGAAAGAGGCGATCAAACTTGTCGAAGCCCTGCATCGACGCAATGAGAAAGCGTAGCGATGAAACTTCCCGGGGCGCGTGCTGCGTGCCAATTCACAGGATAAGCGCATGAAGCTGAACTTGCGGCCACGAACGCAGCCGGAAGTGAACCTGACCTCGTTGATCGATGTCGTGCTGCTGTTGCTTATTTTCTTTATGGTTTCGACGAGCTTCGTCAAGCAATCGCAGATCGCAATCCGACTGCCGGAGGCCGATAGCGCTGCGATCGTCGAGGAGCCACCGCAGAAGATCGACATCATGATCACCGCGAACGGTACCTACCTCATAAACAATCGTGAATTGATCAACAATCGACCCGAGACGATACGCAACGCGCTACGCAAGGTTTCCGCCGGCAATACCAGGTTACCGTTGACGATCAGCGCCGACGCGAACGCCAAGCATCAACACGTCGTGACGGCGATGGATGTGGCCGGACGCCTGGGCTTCACTCAGATCAGTATCGCCACCGTCAACGATCCGGTGGAATGACGAAGCACGTGTGCCGATGTGAGTAAACGTATCGATCCGGAGATTCGTGTCATCTATGCGCGACTATGGCGATACGTCACCCCGCACAAGTTGATTGGTTTCGTCGCCATGGTGGGTATGGCGTCGACGGCAATCATCGAGGCGGGTCTGGTTGCGCTGCTGCAGCCGCTGACTGACGAAGCGCTGGTAGCCAAGAACCTGGAGACTGCCCGCTGGATTCCGTTTGCCTTCATGGGGATCTTTGTGCTTCGCGGTATCTCCGGATTTGCCACCGAGGCATCGCTCGGCTGGATAGGACGCCGGGTTATCAGCGACCTGCGGCGCCAGGTATTCAACAAGTTCCTGACCTTGCCGGCCAAATTTTTCGATAGCCAGACGGCAGGCCCGTTGCTGTCCAGGATGACGTACAACGTCGAGATGGTGGCGGAGTCTGTGACCAGTGTCGTCACCATTGCCGTAAGAGACGTACTCACGGTCGTGGCCGCATTTGGTGTGATGATTTATTTCAGTCCGACGCTGACTATCTTCGTCGCGGTCCTGTTTCCGATTGTCGCGCTGCTGGTCCGTCTGCTCGGCATCGCTTTTCGCCGCTACAGCGGACGCATTCAGGACACGGTCGGTGAGGTGACGCAGGTAACCGACGAGGTTATTCGCGGTAACTGGGTGGTCAAGGCCTTCGGTGGATTCGACTACGAGCGCGACCGCCTGGTGGATGTCGACGAGCGTAATCGAGCGCAAAACCTTAAGCTGATCCGAGTGAGGTCCCTTGGTGTTGCCGTTACCCAGGTCGTATTCGGTTGCGGTATCGCGATGGTCATCTACGTTGCCGGCCGGCAGTCGCTGAATAATCAGCTCACGGCCGGAGAATTCATCGCATTCTTCTCCGCGATGATGCTGATGCTGCAGCCGGTACGGCGTATTACCAACGTGAATGCGACGCTGCAGCGCGGCGTCGCTGCCGCCGACAGCCTGTTTTCGATCATGGATGAAAAAGACGAGCATGACACCGGCACGAAAGAGATCGAGCGGGTAAAAGGTGCGGTGCGTTTCAAAGATGTGCACTTTTCATACGGTGATGACAATGGCCCGATACTGGACGGCGTCAACATCTCTGTCGATCCGGGTCAGACGCTGGCTATCGTGGGTCATTCCGGTAGCGGCAAGTCGACCCTGGTAAGCCTGCTACCGAGGTTTTACGAGATGGATTCCGGTGACATTACAATCGACGACGTGTCGATTCGCGACATCACGCTCGCCAGCCTGCGCAGCAATATCAGCCTGGTTACTCAGGATGTCGTGCTTTTTAACGATACGATTCGCAACAATCTCGCATACGGACAGCTGAGATCACATTCCGACGAGGAACTCAGGCAAGCGGCCGAGGCTGCGCATGTTCTGGATTTCGTCAACGAATTGCCGGACGGCTTCGAGACGCGGGTGGGGGACCGCGGCGTGCTGCTATCGGGTGGGCAGCGGCAGCGCATTGCTATTGGCCGCGCCCTGTTGAAGAATGCACCGCTGCTGATTCTGGATGAGGCGACCTCTTCGCTGGATACACAGTCCGAGCGCCGCATCCAGGACGCGCTGCAACTTCTGATGAAGGATCGCACGACCCTGGTCATCGCGCACCGTTTGTCGACCGTCGAAAAGGCGGACCGCATTATCGTACTGGACGCCGGACGCATCGTTGAGTCCGGCACGCACCGCGGGTTACTTCTGCAGGACGGGCAATACGCCAAGCTGTATCGCATGCAATTTAGCGAAGAGTAGTTGCTGTGGGCGCGCCTTATCGTTGGATTCATCGCGTCTGGTATGAGGGCGGCGGGTTTGGCTGGGTGTTGCTGCCTCTGAGCGGCGTTTACGCCCTGGTTTCGGCCCTGCGGCGATTTCTTTATCGAGCCGGCGTATTCAGGACGCACAACGCATCGGTTCCCGTCATCGTGATTGGCAATATCACGGCGGGAGGTACCGGCAAGACGCCTGCTGTCATCTGGCTTGCCAAAGCCCTGAAGGACAGAGGCTTCTCGCCCGGCATCGTGAGTCGTGGATATGGTGGTCGCAAATCGAATGCGCCGATGCGGGTCGAAGCCGACAGTGCGGCCGATGTCGTCGGCGACGAACCGGTCCTGCTTGCAAGGCGCAGCGACTGTCCGGTCGTGGTCGATGCGAATCGGACGCGTGCCGCCGTGATCCTTGCCGACGGCGAGGTCGACGTCATTATCGCGGACGATGGTCTGCAGCACTATCGCCTCGGGCGGGACTACGAGATCTGCGTGATCGACGGCGCGCGCGGCCTGGGCAACCGCAGGTTGCTGCCGGCCGGTCCGCTTCGCGAGTCGCCGGAGCGCCTGACGCGCGTTGACCAGCTGTTGGTCAATGGCCCGATGCAGGCATCGGATAATCTATCGGTTGCGGAGCAGAATGCGCTCGAATTCGAGCTGGTCGCGACCGATGCGTGCCGACTGAACGGCTCCCTGGTTCGGCCGCTGGAGCGTTTCGCCGGAAGCGCGGTGCACGCCGTTGCGGGCATCGGCAATCCGCCGCGTTTTTTCGACATGTTACGGGGACAGGGAATCCAGGTTGTCGAACACGCTTTTCCGGATCATGCTTTACTGACGACGAAGGATGTCGAGTTTGGCGATGATTTTCCGGTTTTCATGACCGAGAAAGATGCGGTTAAACTCGGCCCAGGCGTCAACGACAAATTTTGGTACATTCCTGTGACACTGACGATGGATCCCGCTCTGGCACTGCCCCTGATCAGGCAAATCGAGTCGCGCCTGCGCGCCGGGCGAGGCGGCACGTGACCGATTTCGTCGTCGTGATACCCGCGCGCTACGCGTCGACTCGCCTCCCGGGCAAAGCATTGCGGGAGATTCACGGCAAGCCGATGTTGCAGCACGCCTATGAGCGTGGTTGCGAGAGCCGCGCGGTGGACGTGGTCGTCGCCACCGACGACGATCGCATAGCGGAGGCCGCGTCGGACTTTGGTGCGACCGTCTGCATGACCAGCGATCAGCATCGCTCCGGAAGCGAACGAATCGCGGAAGTGGCGGACGTCATGGACTGGCCTGATGAGCAGATCGTCGTCAATCTGCAAAGCGACGAACCTTCGATGCCCGCCATTCTGATCAACCAGTGCGCGGAGCTGCTGGACGATGTGACAGCGGACATTGCGACGCTGGCCTCTCCGCTGCTCTCAGATGGCGACTTCGCGGACCCGAATGTCGTGAAGGTCATTCGAGATAAACACGATCACGCGATTTACTTCAGCCGCGCTAAGATCCCGTATGCGCGCGAGTCCGATCACAAGGCAACGGCGTTGAAGGCCGCGCTGCATCATCACGGTATTTACGCCTACCGATGCGGCGTACTGCGGCGCTTTGTCGCCGCGGAGCCATCCGACCTCGAGATTTGCGAGCAACTGGAGCAGCTTCGCGCGCTGTCGCTCGGCATGACCATAGCGGTTGGAATTCCGACGGTCCGGCCTGGAAGCGGCGTCGATACCGAGGCAGACCTCGAGCGCGCCCGGCGTGAACTGCCTCCCAATTGACCGAAGATCCCAATATTTTTCAGGGAGATACGTACAACTCCGAATTGCCTTGTTAAATCAAGCAGCGCATAAGCGTAGTGGCGTTGGTGTAAGGCGCGACGAGGAGCGGTAGCGGCGGTATGGATTACCCATTGTGCAAGCGGTGCGACCTGGAGCCGGTGGCGATAACGAACCGTTTGCGACTCTTTGAACTCGACTCGGCCGTCATGGAAGTCAGGGGCCACGAATTTCAAGCCAGCGTCGTCGCGCCAAATATTGGCGCGCTGGCAGATCGCTTCTACTCGTCGCTGTCGCGCTTCGAACAGTTCGACCGCGTTGCCGACGATCCTGCGGCCTCGGCGCGAATGAGAGCGAGGCAGAAACGCTACCTCGAGGGTCTCGGTGTCAACTTTCGTACTCGTGACTACTTCGAGGAACGGCTCCGAATTGGTGCGGTTCACCAGCATTCGGGCGTGCCGCAAAGCTTGTATCAGTGCACCTTTCAGGGGCTCCAGAGTTTGCTCATCGAGCACATCCCGTCGTTCATTCGGGACGACCAGACGACGTTCGAAGCGATGGTCCATTTCATCCTCAAGATCACGGCGCTCGACATGTCGCTGGCCGTGGAAAGTTACTGCTCGGCGCGGGTCTCGGACCTCAAGCAGTCGTTGGCCAACGAGCTTGACAGAAACGGCAGACTGAGCAAGCTCGCTGAGACCGACTGGTTGACTAAATTGCACAACCGCTCCTATGCGCGGCGCCGCCTCGCTGCGGCGCTGGAGAAGGTGAAATACGTCGGTGGCCCACTGTGCGTGATTATGGCCGACCTCGACCATTTCAAAGCAATAAACGACGGGTGTGGACACCTGGTTGGCGACGAGGTGCTGCAGATTGCCGCGAGCCGCATGGCTTCGGCGGCTCGAACGAATGACGAAATCTGCCGCTACGGTGGCGATGAGTTCCTGTGCATCCTGGAGAATACCGGCATCACAGATGGTGAGGAAGTCGCAGAGCGCATGCGGGCGCGAATCAACGGGGATACCCTGCAAAGCGGCGACCGGCAGTTCGAATTGACCTTGAGTCTTGGTCTCGCGGAAGCCGGCGAATACGATACTCTGGACGAGCTGATCAATCGCGCGGACAGTGCACTCTACGCGGCGAAACGCGCGGGACGGGACCGGGTACTGATTGCGCCAGGCCCGTGTTTACGGGCGGCGAAAACCGCGTCAGGCAAACCCGAGGCCGGATAGCAAATTCGCGCTGTCGGCGTGTATCTGGTCGAGCCTCGCCGCGAGCATGTCTGCCGGCAACAGCGCCGCCAGCTGCTCCGTTATCAGGCAATCCTCGAGCACGCATTGCGTGCGGACGTCGTCCGGTATGGCAGCAAAGTCTTCCCGTTGCAGAAGTGACAGGGACAGTCGATCGGCCACCTGTACGCAACATAGCAGGGCCTCGATGGATTCGGGGGCGATTTCATCTTCGACAGGCGCATGGTGTCGTCGAATCACTTCGCAAATCGAATCCGGCAATTGCCAGTGTTCGCAGGCCAGGAAGCCGAGCTCGCTGTGAGTAAATTTGTAGACTTCAACATCGGCGTCGATCAGCTGTTCCGGTGTTTCCCAGTGGCTCTCATCGACTTTGAGCAGGTATGGGGCCGCGTGTTCGAACATGACGAAACGCCCGATATCGTGCAGCAGGCCCACCAGGTAGGCCTCGGCCGGATCGACTTTGATATCGCGGGCCATTTCGGCGACCTGAGCGGCGGCAAAGGCGGCGTAGACCGAGTGTTGCCATAGACTGACTTCGTTCGGCTTTGTCGGCAGAAACACTCGCTGGACGGCGAGAGAGGCGACCAGGCTTCGTATTGCATGTGCGCCCATCCGGGTCAGCGCATCTCTGATGGAAACGACCGGCACGGCGGGAGAGGACGAGGCGGAATTGGCAAGCGCAATGACCTTCACGGCGAACGCCGGATCCTCCTTCGTCAGCTTGCCGAATTCCTCAAAATAGTTGTCGGAATTCGGGTCCAGCTGCAGTATCCGGACGAGCACCTGCGGCAGGAGCGGCAATTCGCCAATCTTGTCCTGCATTTGGCGAAGCGCCGTCTTGTCTACCGCTTTTGCGTTTTGTATTGCCACGTCGACCTTTGTGAAGTTGCATGCTAGCTGGATACACATCGCAGCCGCGGCTACAGAGTATTTCTACAGGGCGACACACGAGACAGCGGACCATGCAAGAGATATCGGCCAATCGCCGTTGAGCTTTAGATCGGACCGGGGCGATCGCTAGCGGAGCAACGAATGGCTAGGCGGTCGCGGTAGCCAGGTCGCTGCGTCGCTTTTCGAGTTCCTGGCGAATCTCGTAGGCCTTCCCTTCGGTAATCGAGAACGTCGCGATGGACCAGATGGCAACCGCGGACGCTATGCAGGGGATGAAGGCGTCGCAAAGGCGCATCAGGGTGATTGTCTCGGCCGACTGGTTGCCGCCCAGTTCGACGTCGAATCCGGTCCAGACGAGCAGGATTCCGCCGCCGAGTATCGCAGCCGACTGGCCGAGTTTGACGACCCACCAGAAGATCGATCCGTACATGCCTTCTCGACGCTCGTACGTATTGATTTCGTCCGCGTCGACCACATCTGCCACCATTGACGGCATCAGCGTGAACAGTCCGGCCAGGCCGAACGCCATGAGTGGCGCCGGGATCAGAACGAGCCACGGATTGTCAGGCGTGTAGCAAAACCATTTCAGCGCATACCCGACCATCGAGATGCCTGTCGACACAAAAAACGCCCTGCGCTTGCCGATCTTCGTCGCCAGCAACGTGACGAAAGCGATGACGCAAAGCGCCGCGATGGCCTGCACCAGGCCGGAGTGTCCGACAAACACGGAACCGGCTGCCTGATCGCCTTCGAACACGTAGTAGATGATCACATACGATTGGAATGCCGCGATCAGGATGAATCCGTTGAAGACGAGGAACGTAGCAATGCAGAGTTTGAGGAACGGTTTGAACGACAGCGACTTGCCGAAGCCGCGCAGGAAATCCATGATGACATGGCCGACGCCGCTGCCTTTCTCCTCACCTTCGGCCGCGGCGATGTCCTTGAAACGCTCGCGCAGGAAGATCGCCGGCAGTATGCCGAGTCCGATGACGACGACCGCGATGATCATCGCGAGGTAGCCGGCGCCTGTGACGACGTCGCCGAACACCGGCAGGTACATGATCGCCAGGAAATAGGGCGAGATCATGTAGGCGATGTTGCCGAAAAAGTTTTGCACGCCCATGACGCGGGTGCGCTCGTGGTAGTCGGGCGTGAGTTCGTAGCCGAGTGCTACCCAGGGTGTGGCATAGACTGTATAAGCGAGAAAAAAGATCAGCGATCCGCCCAGGAAGTACCAGAAATACCAGCCCTCGCTCTTACCGGGAGGCAATTGCCACAGCAACGTGAAGACGATGGCGACCGATATCGCGCCGACGAACATATAGGGACGGCGTCGTCCCCAGCGTGAGCGGGTGTTGTCGGAGATGTACCCCATCATCGGATCGGTCAGGGCATCGGTCAGGCGGGGCAGGGCGCCGAGCAGCCCGACGAGCGCCGGGCTCATCCCCAGCCCGAGGTTCAGCACGATCATCATCCGGCCGATCGCATCGGCGAGCGTATTGTTGACGAACGCGCCGAGGCCGTAGATCACCTTTTGGGTAAGCGGAATTCGATCTTCCGGTGCTGTTGCGTGATGGGTTTCCTGACTCATTATTCTTATTATTCCCAGGTTGCCGGCATTACCCAAGCGATCCTCTATCAAATTGACAGCGCTGTCAAACATTGTTACAAAGCTCGGGCAGCGTCGCACGCGCAAAACCACGGCAAAGGCTGCGCCGTATCGGCGGATACTTTTGGGTTTGCGCCAGGACCTTACCGACAATGTTGCCAACAAGAAAAATGGGACGAAACAGTCCCGGTCTTTGCAATGTCATTTCGACAGCCGCGTGTTGCGGTCTACTGTTGATTACGAATTTGAGTGTCTCTATCGCAAATCCATTGAATGATCCGGCGGCGACCGAGGAGCGCGTCGCTGCGCTGCTCGCCGAAATGACACTGGCCGAGAAAGTGGGCCAGATGAATCAGGTCAATGCGTCCGACGATGAGATAAACGATCATCTTCGTGAGGCCATTGCGGCTGGACGAGTGGGCTCCGTACTCAATCAGGTCGACGTTGATGCGATCAACGAACTGCAGCGAATTGCGGTGCAGGAGAGTCGACTCGGCATTCCTCTAATGGTCGGCCGTGATGTGATCCATGGTTTCAAAACTGTGATGCCTATTCCTCTCGGGCAGGCGGCGACGTGGAACCCGGAAATCGTTCGCGCAGGCGCGCGGGTCGCCGCGCGCGAGGCGGCAACGGCGGGGATAAATTGGACCTTTGCTCCGATGATCGATATTTCGCGCGACCCGCGATGGGGCCGCATCGCGGAGAGCCTTGGCGAGGATCCCTATCTTGCCAGTGAACTTGCGGCGGCGATGGTCGAAGGCTTCCAGGGAGAGGATCTCGCCGACAATTCGACTATTGCGGCTACCGCCAAGCACTTCGCCGGCTACGGTGCCGCTGAGAGCGGCCGCGATTACGCGACGACGAACGTCCCCGAGAACGAGTTGCGCAATGTTTATCTCCGGCCTTTCAAGGCTGCGGTTGACGCGGGCGTTGTAACGCTGATGGCATCGTTCAGCGACCTGGACGGCATACCCGCCACCGGCAATGAATTCCTGATGCGACAGGTGCTGCGTGACGAATGGGGTTTCAAGGGCTTCGTCGTCAGTGACTGGGATTCGGTCCGGCAGCTTCAGATTCACGGATTGACCGAGAACGATAAGGAATCGGTGTACCAGGCTGTAACGGCGGGCGTCGACATGGAAATGGCGGGCCGGTCGTATCTCAACCATCTGGAGGACCTGATCGCAGAGGGTCGCATTTGATGTCGCAATGATCGATGCGATGGTCGCCAATATCCTGCGCGTCAAGATCCGCCTCGGGCTGTTCGAAGACCCCTATGCGAATCCGGCCGCACTCCCTGCAATAGCAAACAAGCATGCGCTTGAGACAAGCAGGACAGCGGCGCTGCAAAGTGTCGTACTGCTGAAGAACGACGACGGTGTATTGCCGTTATCAACGGAAGAACTGAGTTCCGTCGCCATCATCGGGCCGCTGGCCGACGCGCCCTACGAGCAGCTGGGTACCTGGATTTTCGACGGTGACCCGGAACTCAGCGTGACGCCGTTGCATGCGATCCATAGCCTCGTGGGCCACGACCTCGATGTGCGTTATTTGCGAGCGATGGAAAATTCCCGCAGCAAAGCCAGCGCGGCTTTTGATGAGGCAGTGGAGGTTGCGGGCGACTCGGACGTGGTGCTGCTATTCCTTGGCGAAGAGTCCATCCTGTCCGGCGAGGCACACTCGCGCGCGGACATAAACCTGCCGGGCGACCAGGCAGAGCTCGTACGACGCGTGCGAAAGACCGGAAAGCCTGTCGTTGCCATAATTCAGGCAGGCCGCCCGCTGACGCTGACGAACATCATCGATGAGGTCGATGCGATCCTGTTTGCCTGGCATCCGGGCACAATGGGTGGGCCCGCAATCGCAGACCTCCTGTTTGGTATTGAATCGCCGTCGGGAAAATTGCCGGTGACCTTTCCGCGCATGGTTGGCCAGGTGCCGATTTACTACAGCCAGAAGAACACCGGTAAACCGCCGTCACCGCAAACGATTATTCATATTGACGACATCGACGCGCGTGCACCACAGCTTTCGTTTGGCATGACGGCGTTTCACCTGGACGCGGGTTACACACCGCTTTACGCGTTTGGACACGGACTGTCCTACGCCGACTTCGATTACAGAAACATCAAGGCGAGTGCCAAAGAGATCGGGATCGGTGACACGCTGACAGTCAGTGCTGAACTGACCAACAAAGGTGACGTCGCCGCTGTGGAGGTTGCGCAGCTTTACGTGCGCGACCTGGTTGGTAACGTGACGCGACCCGTCAAGGAACTCAAAGGCTACAAGCGTGTGCATCTTGATCCCGGTCAGACGATCATTGTCGATTTCGATCTGCACACCGACGATCTGGCGTTTTTCGGTCGCGACATGCAGCTCATGACCGAACCGGGGCAATTCCACGTATGGATCGGCGGGAGTTCGGAAACCGAACTGAGAACTGAATTCCGAATCATCGATAGCAGCTGATTCGCGAGGCAATAACAATGAAGCAGAGCACGCGATTCACGACGACCGTAGCGCTGATCGTTGCGCTGGGTGGCTTTCTGATGGGCTTCGATGCGTCGGTCATCTCCGGTGTTGTCGGGTTCATAGAAACCGAATTTGAACTAACGAAAATCGAGCTTGGCTGGTCCGTTGCGTCGCTAACGCTCACGGCAACGATCGCGATGATGCTGGCCGGTCCGATCAGCGACCGCTTTGGCCGGCGACCCGTGCTGAAGGTTGCCGCGGCGCTGTTCGCCGTCTCGGCGGTCGCGTCCGCCCTGGCTCCCGACTTCATCACGCTTGTAATCGCGCGGATGGTCGGCGGACTCGGCGTTGGCGCAGCGCTGATTATCGCGCCGATGTACATCGCCGAAATTGCACCGGCAGAAATCCGCGGGCGCATGGTCTCTTTCAACCAGCTGAATATCGTCATCGGTATCTCTGCCGCGTTCTTCAGCAACTACCTGATTCTCGAACTGGGCCAGTCCGCTTCGGAGTGGGCCGAGCAACTGCGGCTCGGCGACCTGGCGTGGCGCTGGATGCTGGGCGTGGAGACACTGCCTGCGATCGTCTACTTGTTCGCCCTGATGTTCGTGCCCGAGAGCCCCCGGTGGCTGACGATGCACGGGCGCGAAGAAGAGGCGTTGTCTGTTTTCGAGAAAGCGAGCGATGCGCAACAGGCGCAGGCCGATCTCGCGCTGGTCAAGAGCAGCCTGCACGCTGAGGCTGAACAACAAGGGCTTTCTATTCGGCAGCTCTTCCAGCCGGCAATGAAGCTCGTCATGACGATCGGAATATCGGTCGCCATACTGCAACAGATTACCGGTATCAACTCGGTGTTCTTCTATGCACCGATGATCTTCGAGCAGTCGGGCATAGGCACGAACGCCGCGTTTATGCAGGCGGTGCTGGTTGGACTCGTCAACCTCCTGTTCACGGTCGCCGCGATACTGCTCATCGACAAGCTGGGTCGCCGCCCTCTGCTGGGGCTCGGGCTCGTGGGTATCGCCGTCTGCATGTTCACGCTGTCGTATGGATTCGGCTCGGCCAACTATACGCTGACCGCCGATTCGATCGAGTCGCTGCCCGCCGATGTCCAACCTGAGCTGATCGAGCCGGTACTCGGAGTGACCTACGACAGCGACGTGGCATTCCGCGGCGCGTTGTCGGCCGCAGTCGGCATCGACACGTTCAAGCGCAATGAATCGCAGCTCATTGCGGCGGCGATCGACATGAACCCGACCCTGATCCTGTTCGGCATCCTGGGCTTCGTTGCCAGTTTCGCGATATCGCTGGGCCCGGTGATGTGGGTGTTGTTCTCGGAACTGTTTCCCAACCAGCTTCGCGGCCTTGCCATTTCGTTCGCCGGCCTCGTGAACTCGGCCGTCAGTTTCAGCGTGCAGCTCATCTTTCCGTGGGAGCTCGAGAACCTCGGCAACGCGCTGACATTCCTGATCTACGGTATCTTCGCGGTGATCGGGCTGGTGTTCGTCATGCGCATCCTTCCCGAGACCAAGGGCCGGTCTTTGGAAGAACTGGAAACAGCGCAAGCAGGGAGAGGGTTATGAATACAATCAAGATACTGAGAATGGCCGTCGCGGCCGTTACGTTCACCGTTCCCGGTGCGCTGTTGGCTGAGGATCAGGAATCGCCGCCGCTATACATTTCCGTCGACTGCATGAAGTCGACGGCCGCGAATTATGCAAGCATCGAGACGGACGTCTGGCAGCCGATGCACCAGGAAATGGTGAACCAGGACAAGCAATATCGGTGGGCCCTGTATTGGGTCATGTACGGGGACCGTTCGAGATGCGACTACTACACGGTGACGACCTTCCTCGGATCGAATCAGCTGAACGCCCGGCCGGCAATTGAAAATGTATTCGACGCCGTTCACCCGGATGCTGACTTCGAGGAGGCGATGTCCGACACTTTTGAATCGCGCGATCATGTTGCGAGTGAACTTTGGCTGACAGTTGACGGCATACCGCCCAAAGCGCATCGCTACGCCGTCGTCAACCGAATGAAGGCGCATGATCCAGACGCCTACGAGCGGATGGAGAGCCGGGTTTTCAAGCCCGGCCACCAGGCGCTGGTCGACGGCGGCTACCGATCTGGCTGGGCGATGTACGCCCTGATCGCTCCGATCGGCACGTCGACGCCGTATGACTACGCAACCGTGGATTTCGTGGATCATCTGGATCCGGTGCCGATGGCGGAAGCGATGATGACCGCCAACCCGAATCGGGATCTCGACGAACTGCAGGAACTACTGGACCTGCGCGAACAGGTGAGTTCGGAAACCTGGGTGCTGGTCGCGGCCACAGAGCGAGAGATGGATGGTGAATAAGCAATGATTATTGAAGCACTGAAACGTCTCAATTTGGTCACGATTGTCACTGTTTTCGTGCTGGTCGTCGCGGGCTGTTCGCCCGGTACCCAGCAGTCGCCAGCACGGGCAGAAGCCGACGGCTGGCGACAGGCGCCCGAGGCGCTGGTGGCCGGCGAGGTCATGGCGATCGCTTACTCGGGGTTTCGCGAAGGCCAGCATCCGGACCGGGGAGATGGCGCCGTCAATCCGAGTCGCGAAGAGATCCTGGAGGACCTCCAGATTCTGCTGGCCCACGATTTTAAGCTGATTCGTCTGTACGACGCCAAGGAGAATTCGCAGACGACGCTCGAGCTGATCGACGAGCATGATTTACCCATCAAGGTGCTGCTGGGTATAGGGCTGTCCCTGGCTGGATGAGCCCATTCCGGATGAGAAGCTCGCCGCGAATACCGTTGAGAACGTCGCGGAAGTGCAAAAAGGTATCGAGCTTGCGAAGCGATACGAAGACATCGTCGTCGCCGTCAATGTCGGCAATGAGGCGCTGGTCGAATGGAACGACCACATGGTGCCGCTGGAGAAAGTGATTGCCTATGTGCGGCAGGTCAAGGGCGCAATCGCACAGCCGGTTACCGTTGCCGATAACTACGAATGGTGGATACGCGACGGTGCTCCGCTTGCGGCCGAGGTCGATTTCCTGGGCGTACACACCTATCCAGCGTGGGAAGAGAAGGAGATCGACGAAGCGCTGCCCTACACGATCGAGAATATTGACGGTGTGCGCGCGGCGCTGCCCGACAAGCCGATCGCCATCCTCGAGGCGGGCTGGGCGACTGCGGCCATCGAGTTCAGTGAACGCGCGAGCGAAGCCAACCAGGCGCGCCCAACCAGGCGCGCCACTATCGTGAGCTCGACGAATGGGCGACTCAGACGAATACGACCGTATTCTTCTTCGAAGCGTTTGACGAACCCTGGAAAGGTGATCCGAACAATCCGCAGGGTGCGGAAAAGCACTGGGGCATATTTAACGTCGATCGGACACCGAAGCAGGTCGTCGAGAATCTCCGGTGAGCGAAATCGCGAGACAGACGGAAGGCGCTAACAGTGCCTAGCGCGGCGAAGATGTCGCTACGCGGGCTGCGTACCTTTTGCGTTGCCGCGCGTTATGAAAGTTTTCGCACGGCAGGTGAAGAACTTTTCATTACCGCGTCCGCGGTCAGCCACCAGATAAAAAGCCTGGAGGAAGAACTGGGTGAGCAGCTGTTCGATCGCACCAGTCGCGAGCTAAGCCTTACGGAAACCGGCAAGTCCCTATACGAAGATGCAAACCCCCTGATCGAACAGCTGGACTCGGTGGTGGCCAAGTACAAGACCGGCGCCGTCAGCAGCTCCATTCGCATTTCGGTACAGCCGTTCTTTGCGAGCGAGTATTTCGTGCCGCGTCTCACCGAATTTACAGCCAGCCACCCGGAGATCGATATCCAGGTCGGAGCCAGCGACGAGACCGCGGAAAAGCATCCGTCGGATGCCGATCTCTCGATCCGACTGTTCCGGTCGCCGCCCGCCGACATGCCCTCGAACCTCTTGTTTCCGCTGCGTATGATTCCCGGCGGTTCGCCGGCCTTCAAAGAGTCGCTGACGGTAAAGAAGAAAAAGATCGTCAGCGAGTTCCCGATCATCGTCCATGAGACTCACCCCAAAGCATGGAAGAAATGGTCAAAAGCCGCCGGTATCGAGCTGCCGGAGAACCCAAAAGTCACCCGCCTCGATTCGATGATCGCAGTCGTTCGAGCAGCGGAACGCGGCCTGGGCGCGGCATTGATTCCGGTGCCGATAGGCAATCTCTGGTTCAAGCAGGGCAGTATCGTCCGGCTGTTCAAGCAGCAGTACGTGGCTGACGTGAGCTACTACCTGGTCTGCAAGGAAGACAGGGTCGAGGACGAGAGCGTCGTCCTCCTGCGAGACTGGATCGTCGAAAACTTCGCTGAATCTGGCTAAGTTTTTCTCATCCCAGGGCTGAATTCTTTTCGTTTGAGCGCGCCTCAACGGATCCCTATGATGCACGCGTCGAACCGGGTATCCGGCTCGGCGATACGCAAAACATCGTTCGTTAAGGAGAACTGACTATGTTTGATAAATCCGAGAAAGCACGCGATGCTTTCGCCTTCAGCCTGGGCGGGATGACGGCAAAGATGTCGTTCGTCATGGCGCCGGCGATTGCTGATGACCGGATCAACAGGATTCGGGATGCGCACCAGAGCATGCTCCAGGCGCGCCGAGCGGAAGCCGCGCACAAGGCAGCACAGCTGTCGCAAGGGGCGCTCTGCACGCAGGGTGCCTGAGCGCTTAATAAGAACAACAGGGACGCGGCCGGCCGGCCGCGTCCCAACTGAATCCATTTGTAACAAATCGCCAGTTTTCCAAGATTCTGTTACATTGGAAATTGACAACGCTGTCATTCTTGCCTTAATTTCAAGTAAATAAAAGAAGAATAGCGGACTGACAAATGTCAGTGTTCTGCCATTCCAAACGTTCTAAGTTCTTCAACGCGGCGGCTGGTGTAGCCGCGTCCGTAGCTGGTGGGGGTATTTCATGAGTTCTCGTTCGATAGTATCGCTGCGCCTTGCGGTGTCATTGGTCTTCGCATTGGTCGTATCTGCCTGCTCCGACGACCGTCTGGCAGTGTTGTCAGACGTAGAGACCATCGATATTCCGGCAGCCGGCCCGGGACAGCAGGCCAACCAGAATATCGCCGATCCAACGCTCGAGATTCCCGTGACTTATCCCGTCGGGGAGGGTGACCAGTTGACGTTGGTCTGAAGCGAGGAGTTCGACGGCCCGGACATTGACCCGGAAGTCTGGTTCTTCGAGACAGGCGATGGCGCCGAGTATGGTCTCCTCGACGATGGAGACGGCGCGTGGGGCAATAACGAATTGCAATGGTATTTGCCGGACAACGCGATGATTGTCAACGGCGTGCTCGAAATCACGGCGCGTCGAGAAACGGTGTCGTACCAGAATTACACCTCGGCGAGAATCAACACGCGCGACCGTTTTGCGTTCAAATATGGCCGCATCGAAGCCAGCATCAAGCTGCCTTCGGGGCAGGGCCTGTGGCCGGCGTTCTGGATGTTGTCGCAGGACAGTGATTACCTGTGCAGCGGTGAGCCCTGCGAATGGGCGGCCATCGGCGAGATCGACATCGTGGAAGCCGTCAATCTCGACGGCACGGGTGGCAACGAAATCTTCGCTACGATTCACTACGGCGACGAGTTCCCGGCGAATCAATCGACAGAAACGCGTTTCACGCCGAACGTCGACGTAACCGAGAGCTTCAACACGTATGCCCTCGAGTGGGACGAGGATGAAATCCGCTGGTATTTCAACGGGGAGCTGTATGCCATGCAGCCTTCGAGCGCATGGTTTTCCACCGCTGAGAATGGAGGCCCAGGCGCCCCCTTCAACCAGCCGTTCCATATTCTCTTGAACCTGGCGGTTGGTGGCAATTTCCCTGGGTCTCCGAACGGCACGACGCCGTGGCCGGTCACGATGGAAGTCGACTGGGTCCGGGTTTACTCGGGTGAGCCACCTCCTGCCGATGCGGGCGACGTGCCAGAAAACGCTGTCTTCGTCACAGACCCGAACGTTACGGCAGACCTTGGGGCTCCGATGCTGGACAACTTCGGTTCGGGCGCGACGTTCAATGCGTTTTACGCCGGCGATCCGGACTTTAAACCCACGCTCCAGGTAACGAGCGGTGAAGGCTATGGCGCCGGAGTGCATGTCGGTTTTGTCGCATTCGCTGGTTACGACGCAGGCTTCGCGGCGGATTACGAAACGTTGAGTTTCAAAGTGAAGGGTTTGCCGGGTGATCAGCTCGAGATCAAGTTCTTCGGATCGCCGGAAACGTCGATAATTATCAATCTGGGCACTTATGCGGGTGCGACGGATCTTGGTAACGGCTGGTATCAGGTGACGATACCGATGAGCGACTTTGCCGCGAACGTTTTCGCGTTTACAGGGTTCCTGATAGGGCCTCCCGGAGACCAGGGTGCGCCGTTCTCATTCTTGCTAACCGATATCGGCTTCAACGGCAATATTGTTACGACACCGGCCGACGCGGGCACGACGCCGGACGTTACTGTGTACGCCCGTGGCGGTGGCACGGACCTGGTGGAAAACGAGGATTACACGGTGTCCGGGTTCGATTCGGGCTCGTTATTCAATCGGGACAACCGCGGCGATGTGGACTTCAGTCCGGCGTTCTCGGTCACCACCGGGGACGGTTATACCGTACAGGTCGGTCAGCTGGCATTGCTGGGCTTCGGCACGGGCTTTGCAGCGGGCTACGAGACGCTCGATTTCAAGGTCAAGGGGATGAACAACGACATCATTCGCCTGAAGTTACTTGAAGAGGCACCGTCTGACTACGTTGACATCACGCTGACCAGCAGTGACTTTGCAACGGCGCTCGGAAATGGCTGGTACCAGGTATCGGTGCCACTTGACGTGTTCGGCAATGTTGCAACGGCGGACAGCTTGCTGTTCGAAACGGGTGGCGAGCCTCCCGCGGATGCGTTTACCTTCCTGCTTAACGATATTGGCTTCAGCGGCAGTGCCTTTGTTCCTGCGACAGGCGGTACGGTGCCGGATGCGACGATTCTGGAAGCGGACGGTTCAACGGCCGATCTGACATCGACGTTTACCGGGTTTGGCTCGGGTACGGATCGACGTTTACCGGGTTTGGCTCGGGTACGGGTACAGCGATTGTTGCCGACACCTCATATGCCCAGGCGCTAGAAGTCACGGTGGCCGATGGCTATGCCCCGGGAGCTCTTAACCTTGCACAGCTTTTCATCACCGGGCTTTCATCGCTTGATTCTTATGATGAGTTTTTGTTCAAGGTCAAGGGATTAACCGACAATAACCTTCTGTTGAAGATAGAGCCTCCAACAGGCACTACTGTTGCGATCGACCTGGCCGCTCCGGGTGCGGGGATTACGGTGGAAGATCTGGGTGACGGATGGTCGCAGGTGGTGGTTTCGTTGACTCCGTTTGGCGACTTATCGGGCGCGAATCAGGTGATCCTGCAGACCCTGGATAACGCCTATGCTCTGGGTGATACCTTCCTGCTGACCGATATCGGCTTCAATACTGCCGGGGGTGGCACTGCGACAGGCGGTACGGTGCCGGATGCGACGATTCTGGAAGCGGACGGTTCAACGGCCGATCTGACATCGACGTTTACCGGGTTTGGCTCGGGTACGG
>CAMYMR010000002.1 GCA_947259285.1 uncultured Woeseiaceae bacterium
ATCTGGCCCGATTTCAGCAAAACGAACCAGCGCGGGTTTGCTGTCGGCTCCATCAGCAGCTTGGTGGGTCCTGCGAAAGTGAGGCCCGGGAACGCCTCTTCGACGGCGACGCCGGTTATCGGCCCGGGACGCGGCGGCGCGACGCAGGTCTGATTGTCGGGCCTATTATCCAGCGCGAACAGCGCGGGAGGATCTTGGGCGGGTGGATCTTGCGGCGGCGCAGATTGCGGGTCGCCTCCGCCGCTCGAGCAGGCGGCACAAGAGAATGCGATAAGTGACGTCGGGATAAGTAGTCGGGCCCGCATTGAATCAAACTCCAGGAAGACCGATCAACAGACTATACGACGAGTAATCGCAGGGCGTGTTCCCGACTTCACATTACGCCGAATGTGTCGCCGCATTGCGACAGTGTCGCGAATCCTGAACCTGCGCCAGCCGAGAGACGTTACAGCATGGCGAGGAGTTCATTGCCGATGACGTCGAGCCGCCAGCCGGAAAATACACGTGACCGATCGCTCCGGGACAGAATGATTGTCGCGAGCTCCCGCCTCGGTGCTACGGTCTCGGCTGCAATGCCTAACGCTTCGGCGCATTTCTTTACGCGAGCCTGCATTTCTTTCAACAACGCCTTTTGTGCTTCGCTGGGCGGCCGCGGCGGGCTGTAGTTTTCTTCGTCAGACGCGGATGCCGCGATTTCTTGCAGCAATTCCTGCCCAACCCGGGCGACGAGTTTAGCCGGCACGCCGTCGATTGCCGCCAGCTGTCTTGCCGAGGTAGGGAGTTGACCAACGATATCCAGGAGCGCGCTGTCGCGGAGAATCCACTGTCGCGGTCGATTTCGAGCGATGGCCTCGCGTTCTCGCCAGGCGGCCAGCCGCGCCGCGGCCGCTCGTTTGCGACCACGAAAGTTTCTCGCGCCTTTCAGCCGATCGAGCGCCTGCTCTGCGCCTGTATCGTACAGCTTGGGATCGAGCAGCAGGCGCGAATCCTCGCGAGCCCATTGTAGCCTGCCTTTGGCCTCCAGACGCTCGCGCAGACGCTCAAAGCCTGGCAACAGGTACTCCACATCTTCAGCGGCGTATTCAAGAAACGCGTCCCGTAACGGTCGTTTTGTCCAATCCGCCCTTGTATGCGATTTGTCCATATCGACGCCGAACAATTCCTTGACCAGTCCGGCATATCCCATCTGTGCCGGGTAGCCGAGCAGCGCTGCCGCGATCTGGGTATCGAAGACGGACGTCGGCATCGAGCCCGTGGTGTGCAGGATGACCTCGATATCCTGTCGCGCAGAGTGAACGATCCAGTCGCGTGCGAGGAGGGCTTTCCAGAAAGCATCCTGGCTGCTGTCAGTCAGCGGATCCACGCAGTAGATCTCGTCGCCGGCTGCAATTTGCACCAGGCAAAGCTGTGCAAAGTAGGTCTTCTCCCGCATGAATTCGGTATCCACGCCCAAATGGGCCTGGCCCGTTAAGGCAGAAGCCAGGGTATCGGGTTCATCGACGAATCGGTAATTAGGCATTGTCCAGCCGAAAGCGATCTACAGAATCGCAGGTTAACATGCGATCATCGCGCTACCGCAGTCAGGGACCCAGAATGCGACCGTGCTAGCGTTAATCCAAACACTGTTTGACATCGTTTGCCTTCGCAAAGGCCCCGACGCGATTCCGCATTCGACGTTCCTGTTAGTGATTATTGCTGCAATGTGGGTGATCGCGGGTGCGGTGATGACGCTGATGACCGCGGAGCTTGATCAAAGAGACTTTTTCATTGGAACGTTGACCGGCATCGCGGGATTGCTGGTCTACGCTACTATCGTCGTTCTGTCGGGCAGACGTGCTCGCCTCATGCAGGCAATTATGGCTTTCCTGGGCTGCGGTGCTTTGCTGAGTTTGCTGTTCGTCGCCGGCAACGTTTTCCTTACGCCGTTCCTGAGCGAGAATATAAGCAGTCTGGTAATGACACTGGTACTGTTATGGACCGTACCGGTGGAGGGCCATATCATTTCGCGAACGATCGAGAGGCACTGGTACGTTGGCGTCGTAATCGCGGTGGCGGTATTCGCGTTTCAAATGATGCTCTACTCTGCCATGGATCCTGCGACGACTTCGGCAATCTGAGGCGGCATGCACATACACATACTCGGAATCTGCGGGACCTTCATGGGCGGCGTTGCGGCGCTGGCGCGCGCTGCGGGCCATCGGGTGACCGGCTGTGATCGCGGCGTTTATCCGCCAATGAGCACGCAGCTGAAAAATCTCGGTATCGAAATCCACGAGGGCGTCGACGCCGGGCAGCTGGACGTCGAGCCCGACTGCGTCGTGGTGGGTAACGTTATGAGCCGCGGCGTCGAGGTCGTCGAGGCCATGCTGGACCGGGGTCTCCCGTACAAGTCCGGACCCCACTGGCTCGCAGAGAATGTCCTCAAGGATCGGCACGTTCTTGCGGTAGCGGGAACTCATGGCAAAACGACAGCGGCAAGTATGCTGGCATGGATACTTCATGATGCCGGTCGCGCTCCTGGTTTCCTTGTTGGCGGCATACCGGCGAATTTCGGCGAATCCGCCCGATTCGGCGAGTCGAACTATTTCGTGGTCGAGGCCGACGAGTACGATACGGCGTTTTTCGACAAGCGGGCCAAGTTCGTCCACTATCGGCCGCGCACCGTCGTATTGAATAACCTCGAGTACGACCATGCAGATATCTACCCCGATATCGACGCGATCCTCTGGCAGTTCCACCAGCTCTTGCGCACCGTGCCAGGCTGCGGTCGCATTATCAAAAACGTTGCTGACGAGAATCTCGTCCGGCTTATTGACATGGGCTGCTGGACACCAGTTCAGACGTTTGGCCTCGACGACGAAGGCGACTGGACGGCGAGTTTTGCCGATAAAGTCGAGCGTCGCATAAGCATGCAAGGCCCGCGGGGCGGGTCGGCGGATACCCGCTGGCAGATCGGTGGCCGATACAATCTCGAGAACGCGATTGCGGCGGTCGCCGCCGCCGCGTCGGCCGGCGTGTCGCTTGAACAGGCTGTCGATGCACTGTCGCGTTTCGAAGGCGTCAAGCGTCGTATGGAGCGCACGGCGACCGTTGCGGACATCGCGATTTATGATGATTTCGCCCATCACCCCACTGCCATCAAGAGGACGCTGGCATCGGTCAGGCGTCGCTATCCTGGTCACCGTGTAGTCGTCGCCATCGAGCCCCGATCGAACACGATGAAGCTCGGAATCCACAACGATACAATTGCCGACGCGCTCGCGGGCGCGGATCTTGTCTGGATGTATCGTCCCAAAGAGATGGGCAAGGAATTCGAAGCGGCATTATCGGAACTGGGGTCCAAGATTCGCCTGTTCGGTGACTATGATCAGCTGGTCGCCGACATGTCCACGCGAGTACTATCGGGCGATCAGGTGGTTTTCATGAGTAACGGCGGCTTCGGCTCGGCGCGACAGACCTTGACTGCCATGCTGCAGCGCACACGCAGCAGCTAACAGTTGCGGCTATTGCGGCTCTATAAAGAGCGGCTTCCCCGTATCCTGGCCAGATTACCGCTCCTCAGATACGTGACTGGCGGGAAAAGTTGGCAGATCGCGGCTGGGAGCCGCTCCTACTATACTGGACGTAATGGAGGCACCCCTTTTTCCGCTGCGAACCGTACTCTTCCCGGGTGGGCCGTTGCCACTGCGCATATTCGAGTCACGTTACATCGACATGATCAGCAGGTGCATGAAAAACGACCTGCCGTTCGGCGTACTCCTGATAAAGAAAGGGCGCGAGGATGGACTTGCGACCACTCACGAAGTGGGGACGTTGGCGAAGATAACGGACTGGTATCAGGGCAGCGACGGTTTGCTCGGGGTCACAGCGGCCGGTACTGATCGTTTTCGGCTGCTCTCTGTACGCCAGCAATCCGATGGACTGAATATCGGTACGATCGAGATGATAACGGCCGAAGCCGATATGGCGCTTCCCGACGAATATAAATCGTTAAAGAAGATCCTGGAAAGTGTTCTCGACGATCTGGGGCGTTTGTACGATTCGCTCGATCGGCGCTTCGACGATGCCGTCTGGGTTACCTATCGCCTGATCGAGATCTTGCCGATCGACCTCGAGGAAAAGCAGCGCTTTCTCGAGAGTAGCGATACGCTGGCTCGACTCAAGCTTATCGATCAATTGATGAACAGCGTCAGAGGTTCGACCCCAGAGTAGCGAACACTTTTTCTGCTGCGGTGATCGTGGCATCAATCTCGTCGACGCCATGCGCGGCCGAGACAAACCCTGCTTCAAATGCCGACGGCGCCAGGTAGACGCCTTCGTCGAGCATACCGCGGAAGAATTTCTGAAACCGCCCGATATCGGCGGCCGCCACCTGGTCGAAACTCCTCACCGGTCCGCTATCTGTAAAGACGAAACCAAACATTCCGCCTTCGTTTTCGGTCGACATCGCGATTCCGGCAGCATCTGCGGCCGCTGCAAGGCCGTCCGTCAGACGGCGGGTCGAGGCGCTCAACGACTCATAGAATCCGGGCATATCGAGATGTTCGAGCGTGGCGAGGCCGGCGGCCATCGCCACCGGGTTGCCCGATAGGGTGCCCGCCTGATAAACCGGACCGTCCGGCGCAATGCTCTCCATAACATCCGCGCGGCCGCCGAATGCGGCCGCGGGCATGCCGCCGCCGACGATCTTCCCGAGCGTGGTCAGGTCCGGTTCGATGCCGTACATCGCCTGCGCGCCACCCTTGGCGACGCGAAATCCAGTCATGACTTCATCGAATATCAGCAGCGCGCCGAATTCGGCGGTTGCCTCGCGCAGTGACTCGAGAAAGCCGGGTACCGGCGGTACCATGTTCATGTTGCCGGCGATCGGCTCGACGATGATGCAGGCGATTTGCTCGCCGAGTTCGGCAAATGCCGTGTTCACCGCGTTGATGTCGTTGAAAGGCAGAGTGATCGTGTGTTCGGCGAGACCGGCTGGCACGCCCGGCGAACTTGGCACACCCAATGTCAGCGCGCCCGAGCCGGCTTTGATCAGCAGCGAGTCGGAGTGGCCATGATAGCAACCCTCAAACTTGATGATCTTGTCACGGCCTGTATGGCCGCGCGCCAGTCGTATCGCGCTCATCGTCGCTTCAGTACCCGAACTGACCATTCGGACACGTTCGATTGACGGCATGATTTCGCAGATCTTTTCCGCCATTCGCGTCTCGAGGACGCAGGGCGCGCCAAAGCTCAGGCCGTTCTCGGCGGCGTCCGAGACAGCCGAAACGACAGCAGGATGACAATGTCCGAGGATCATGGGTCCCCAGGAGCCGATGTAGTCGATGTATCGTCGGTCGTCTTCGGCCGTAAGCCATGCACCCTTCGCACTCTTGAAGAAGATCGGATCACCGCCGACAGCGGCGAAAGCCCTGACCGGCGAGTTGACGCCGCCAGCAATGACGCGCTGCGCGTTTGTAAACAAGCTCATGATTTTTCTCCCAGGTCGTCGCGCATGCTATCGAACGGACGCCGGCTCACTCAACTGGATAATCTCGATACCCTTTTTCGCCAGAAGCTTGGGTACGCCCTGTTCGCCAACGAGGTGGAGGGCACCCACAATAATGAGGTAGTCGTCACGGTCATCAAGCAGCTCATTGATCTGCGAGACCCACCGCCGGTTGCGGTTCGTTACCAGCGCATCGCTGAGTTCCTCGTGTCCTTGAAAGCTGTCAAGCAGTTCGGCTTCGAGAAACGCAATGTCTCCGTAGCGCCAGGCGTCGATCACCCCGTCAATGAACTCCCGCATCCCGGCACTCTCCTCGAGCGTTTGAATCAACATATCTCGCTGCGCCGGCAAAGACAGACCGTCGAGAAAGGCCAGCTGCTCCTCGATGAGCTCGAGTCCTTCAATCGGCTTGCCGTCTGCCACGGCGCGGGCGGTCATGTGCATTTCAACCCCGAGTGCCGGATTAAAGCCAATGCGGTACAGCGACATCATCTCGACGGTAATCGCAGCCAGCCAGGGCTCACTCTTGTCCAGCATGTCGATCGGTATATCGCTCGCCTCGGCCGCCGCCGCGGCGCGCCGGTACAGATCCTCGCCCATCAGGTCGCGCAGCGTCGTGCCGTCGCGCAGCACGCCATTTTGATTGAATAGTTGTTGCGTTGCCGTGGCGTCAAGATCGTCCATGTCCAGTTCCATGATGAGAACTTCCGCGTCCTCGTAAGCTTCGTTAATGACGCTGGGCAGCGGATGATCTTCCTCGCGCAACAGGTGGATCGAGCCGAGCAGGTAAATAGAGTTGCTAATACCCTGGGCACGCCAGAGCGTCACGGGATGCGCAGGCGTATCTGCCCGGACGGAGCATGCCGTCACCAGTAGAAGCAAGATGCAGGATGCAACCCTAGTCATCGTCCAGCCAGACCAGTTCAGCGTCGTTACCACCGTCGCCCCGCAACGTGATGCGACGATACGCGGGCGGGCGATCGTCGAGGGCGAAATCATCGCTGCCAGGCAGGAACTGGCGGCAGGTCGACGGTGTCGCGATAATCCGAATGCCCTCATGTTCTTCATCGTACGCCTGGTGCACGTGTCCGAAAACCACGAGGCGAACGCGGCCGAGCGAGGATAGTGTTTGCAGAAACTCAGCTCCATTTTCGAGTCCCACCGTATCCAGCCAGGCACTGCCCATCGATACCGGCGGATGATGCAGGCAGACCATCACGTGCTTTGCGTCACTATTGCCCACGATGTCTGCAAGACGATTCAGCTCCTCAGTCTCCAGGAACCCGAACGCTTCATCGGCCTTACAGCTATCGAGGCCCACGAGCAGCCAGTCGCCCACCTCTTCATATGCGCAGTACGAAAACGGTGGCACACAACAAACGCGCCGCATCAGCGCCCGCACGTCGTGATTGCCCGGCACACAGTGCATACGAAGATTCAGCGGCAGCATCAATTCTCGAAATCGATCGTACGCCTCCGCCGAATCATCCTGGATCAGATCGCCGGTGATAACGACGCGATCGGCAATCCAGTCGCCTGCCTGGTAGTGGTCGAGAACCCGCTGCAACGATGCTTGCGTCTCGGTACCGCGCAGGGCCCCGTCAGCAGCAGCGAACAGATGCGGATCCGTAAGGTGCAGGATCCGAATCAATTCGCTGTTCGCGGCGTCAGGGTTCGTTCGGATAGGAAGAATCCTTAGTAGCGGTAAATCTCCGCTTTGTACGGACCCTCTTTGTCGACGCCAATGTATTTGGCCTGTTCATCCGTCAGCGTCGTGAGCTTCGCACCAACGCGGTCCAGGTGAAGGCGGGCGACTTTTTCATCGAGATGCTTGGGCAGGACATAGACTGAATTGTCGTACTTGTCGTGGTTATGCCAAAGCTCGATCTGCGCCAGCACCTGGTTCGTAAACGAGTTGGACATTACGAAGCTAGGATGCCCGGTGCCGCAGCCCAGGTTCACGAGTCGGCCCTCAGCCAGCAAAATAAGGCGCTTGCCGTCCGGAAAAATGACGTGGTCAACCTGCGGCTTGATGTTCTCCCACTGGTACTTCTTGAGGTAGGCGACGTCGATCTCGTTGTCGAAGTGACCAATGTTGCAGACAATGGCCTGATCGCGCATACGATCCATCTGTGGGCCGGTAACGACGTGATAATTGCCGGTCGCCGTGACCACGATGTCGACCTGATCGCAGACTTCGTCGAAATCCACAACGCGGTAGCCTTCCATCGAGGCCTGCAACGCGCAGATCGGATCGATCTCGGTTACCCATACGTTTGCGCCGAGCGCTCTCAGGGACTGCGCGGAACCCTTGCCGACATCGCCAAAGCCGCAGACGACAGCGATCTTGCCGGCGACCATGACATCGGTGGCCCGTTTGATGCTGTCGACCAGCGATTCACGACAGCCGTAGAGGTTGTCGAACTTGGATTTGGTAACGGAATCATTGACGTTGAAGGCCGGGCACATCAGGGAGCCCTCCGCCATCATTTCGTAAAGGCGCTTGACACCCGTCGTCGTCTCCTCCGACAGGCCCTTGACCTCTTTCATGATCGCCGGGTACTTCTCGTGCATTAGTCCGGTCAGGTCTCCGCCATCGTCGAGGATCATGTTCGGCGTCCAGCCATCGGGGCCGTTGATTGTCTGCTCCACGCACCACCAGTATTCGTCCTCCGTTTCGCCTTTCCACGCAAAAACGGGGATTCCGCCGGCCGCAATCGCCGCTGCCGCATGGTCCTGGGTCGAAAAGATGTTGCACGAGGACCAGCGAATCTCCGCGCCGAGCTGGCTGAGTGTCTCAATCAGTACGGCTGTCTGGATGGTCATGTGCAGGCAGCCGGTCAGGCGAACGCCTTTCAATGGCTGCTGGTCTTTATATTCCTCGCGTATCGCCATGAGGCCCGGCATTTCGGTTTCGGCGATCGCGATTTCCTTGCGGCCGAAGTCGGCGAGCGAAATGTCGGCAACCTTGTAGTCATTCTTCTGAAGGGCAACGGCTTCGCTGCTCATGGTGGTTCTCCTGGTCAATTGATGGTTATGCGTCCGGTTTATGCGGCGGCGTCTCTCAACATCTCGGCCTTGTCGGTCTTTTCCCAACTAACGTCGATATCATCCCGGCCAAAATGACCGTAGGCGGCGGTCTGCTTATAGATGGGTCTGATGAGATCAAGCATGCCCAGAATACCGTACGGCCTTAGATCGAAATGTTCGCGGATCAGTTCCGTCAGCTTTGTATCTGGATGTTTCCCTGTGCCAAATGTGCTGACGCTGATTGACGTCGGCTCGGCAACGCCGATGGCATAAGAGACCTGTATCTCGCAGCGGTCCGCGAGACCGGCCGCGACAATGTTCTTCGCGACATAGCGCGCCGCGTAAGCGGCCGACCGGTCGACTTTCGATGGGTCTTTGCCGGAAAATGCCCCACCGCCGTGACGTGCCGAGCCTCCGTAGGTATCGACGATGATCTTTCGCCCCGTCAGTCCGCAGTCGCCCATCGGCCCGCCGATCTCGAAACGGCCCGTCGGGTTGATATGGTACTTGGTGTCTGCGTTTACGAGCTCAGCCGGGATGATCGGCTTGATGATCTCTTCCATTACGCCTTCTTGGAGGTCGGCCATCGACACGTCGGGAGCATGCTGCGACGACAGTACGATCGCGTCGATGGCAACCGGTTTTCCTCCGTCGTAAACGAATGTCACCTGGCTCTTGGCGTCCGGACGCAAGTAGGGCAGGGTGCCGTTCTTTCGTACCTCGGCCTGACGACGAACCAGCCGATGCGAGTAGGTGATAGGCGCCGGCATGAGGACTTCGGTCTCGTTGGTGGCGTAGCCGAACATGAGGCCCTGGTCTCCGGCACCCTGCATTTCGGCAGATTCACGGTCGACACCTTGCGCAATATCCGGCGACTGCTTGCCAATCGCATTGAGTACCGAGCACGATGCTCCGTCGAAGCCCATTTCGGAGCTGTTGTAGCCAATCTCGAGTACCGTCGCACGCACGATGTCCTCGATATCGACCCACGCAGACGTCGTAATCTCGCCCGCGACGATCGCGACACCGGTCTTGACCATAGTTTCACAGGCCACGCGCGCTTTTGGATCCTGCTCGATTATGGCGTCCAGAATCGCGTCTGAAATCTGGTCGGCAATCTTGTCGGGATGACCCTCGGAAACGGATTCCGAGGTAAAAAGGAAGGCATCACTCATGGTTTTAAAGGTTCTCGAATGGATTGGCGGGGCATTGTACCCTTGATGCGGCTCCTCATAACAGGGAAAATGCCCGCCTCGCGAAATTCCGATTCGCACCCACAACAAAAGGCCGAGAGGCCAATAAACAGAAAGGGTCTGATGCAACATAAGACAGCAGCCGCCGGCCAGCCTGACCGGCGAGATCTCGCGAATGCGATCAGGGCTTTGAGCATGGATGCCGTACAGGCGGCAAATTCCGGGCATCCAGGCGCGCCGATGGGCATGGCGGATATCGCCGAAGTGCTCTGGAACGATTTCCTGCGACACAATCCGGCGAATCCCGAGTGGGCGAATCGCGATCGCTTCGTACTGTCGAATGGCCACGGCTCGATGCTGCTTTACAGCTTGCTGCACCTGACCGGCTATGAGGCTTTCGGGATTGATCAGTTAAGAAACTTTCGCCAGCTGGGGTATCGGACCGCCGGCCATCCGGAATTCGAGCGCGGGGGGCCGGTCGAGACGACAACGGGGCCGCTGGGCCAGGGCGTCACCAATGCGGTCGGCATGGCGATCGCAGAGAAGATGCTCGCGGCCGAATTCAACCGGCCCGGGCACGCGATCGTCGACCACAGGACCTGGGTCTTTCTGGGCGACGGCTGCCTCATGGAAGGCATCTCCCATGAGGCCTGTTCGCTGGCGGGCACGCTCAAGCTCGGAAAGCTGATCTGTCTCTACGACGACAACAATATTTCGATTGATGGCGAAGTCGACGCGTGGTTTACCGATGACACAGCGCAGCGCTTCGAGTCATACGGTTGGCAGGTGATCGATAATGTCGATGGCCACGACAGCAGCGCGATAACGGCCGCAATAGAGCGGGCGATCGCGGACGACGACAGGCCAACGATGATCTGCTGCAAGACGATCATAGGATTTGGCGCGCCGAACAAGCAGGGTACCGCGTCGACGCACGGTGCGCCGTTGGGTGAGGAAGAAGTCGCGGCGGCGCGCAAGACCCTGCGCTGGGATGCCGCGCCGTTCGAAATACCCACCGCTATTGCGTCGGCATGGGACGGCAGAGAGCAGGGCGCGGCTTATGAAGCCGGCTGGAATCGGGCTTTCGCCGACTATAATGCCGCGCACCCCGAGCTGGCGGCGGAATTCGCGCGCCGCATGGCCGGTAAACTACCCCGGGACTGGCACGCCATTGCCGACAAGGCGATTGCCGAGATCAGCGCGTCCGGCGACAGCATGGCAACGCGCAAGGCGTCGCTGGTAGCCCTGAACGCCTTCGCGCCCGCCCTGTCCGAACTGGTCGGCGGCTCGGCAGACCTGACCGGCTCAAACCTCACGAAGCACAGCGGTTCGACGCCGATCTCTGCTGAGGCCGCGCCCGGCAACTATGTCTGGTTCGGCGTGCGCGAGTTCGGCATGACAGCAATCTGCAACGGTATGGCGTTGCACGGCGGCTTAATTCCGTATGCCGGCACCTTCCTCACATTCTCTGATTACGCACGCAACGCGCTGCGCATGGCTGCCCTGATGCGCGTGCAAAATATCCTTGTCTATACACATGATTCCATTGGGCTTGGGGAAGACGGCCCCACGCACCAGCCGGTCGAACACACGGCGTCGCTGCGCCTGATGCCGAACATGAGCGTCTGGCGCCCGTGCGACACGCTCGAGACCGCGATTGCCTGGCGTTACGCGATCGAGCGCAAGGACGGTCCGACCAGCCTGGTCCTGACGCGGCAGGGTCTGCCGCATCAGCAGCGTTCCGCGGAGCAGGTAGCTGACGCGGCGCGTGGCGGATACGTATTGCAAGACACTGACGGAAAGCCCGATATTATCCTGATCGCGACGGGTTCCGAGGTGGCGCTGGCGATGTCGACGGCGGCCGTACTTCTCGACGAAGGTGTTAAAGCTCGCGTCGTATCGATGCCATCGACGGATGTATTCGATGTACAGGATGAGGCCTACCGGGAGTCTGTCCTGCCGGCCGCGATCGCGAAGCGAGTCGCAATCGAGGCGGGCGTTACCGACGGTTGGTGGCGATACGTAGGGCACGAGGGGCGCGTTGTCGGGCTCGATCGCTTCGGCGAGTCGGCGCCGGCAGGCGATCTATTTGAGCACTTTGGCTTTACTATCGAAAACACTGTAACGGTTGTGAAACAACTATTGGCTTAACATTCTCGGCCGGCATAGCCGGTCAACCCCATGAATCTGGAGAAACATAAATGGCGATCAACATAGGCATCAACGGTTATGGGCGTATCGGACGGAATGTCGTGCGCGCTATTCAAGAACTGGATCGCGCCGCCGAATTCAACGTTGTCGCACTCAACGATTTGGGCGACGCGAATACTAACGCCCACCTGACGCGCCGTGATACGGCTCATGGACGCTTTCCAGGCACGGTCGAAGTTGACGGCGACGATATCATTGTCAACGGCGATCGTATCAAGGTGTTCGCGGAGCGGGATCCCGCCAAGCTGCCATGGGGCGAGCTCGGGGTCGACGTCGTGTTTGAGTGCACAGGCTTGTTCCGTACCCGTGAAACAGCCGGCAAACACATAGACGGCGGCGCGAAAAAAGTGATTATTTCGGCGCCCGGCGGCGCGGACATCGACGGTACGGTTGTCTACGGCGTTAACCACGATACGCTGACGTCGGACCACACGATCATCTCAAATGCCTCGTGCACAACGAACTGCCTGGCACCGCTGGTCAAACCGCTTCATGAGAAGATCGGTGTCAAGCACGGCATCATGACGACCATTCACGCGTATACCAACGACCAGGTGCTGACCGACGTTTACCACAAGGACCTGCGGCGCGCCCGTTCCGGCACGATGTCACAGATACCGACCAGCACAGGGGCTGCCAAAGCGGTTGGCCTCGTCCTGCCGGAACTGAACGGCAAGCTTGACGGTTTCTCGATGCGTGTGCCGACCATCAACGTATCCTGCGTGGACCTGACCTTCGTCGCTGAACGCGCAACCAGTGTTGACGAGATCAACGCCATCATGAAGGACGCCAGCGACGGAGAGCTCAAAGGCGTTCTTGCCTACAATGATGAACCGCTGGTATCGATCGATTTCAACCACGATCCGGCTTCGTCCACTTATGACGCGGGACTGACCAAGGTCATGGAAGGCACGCTCGTCAAGGTGCTGTCCTGGTACGACAACGAGTGGGGTTTCTCGTGTCGCATGCTGGATACTGCTACCGCGTTGATGAACGCTAAATAACCGGCAGATCAGGAGCAAACATGTCCATCATGAAGATGGCCGACGTTGACCTGTCGGGCAAGCGTGTCCTTATTCGCGAGGACCTGAATGTTCCGGTCGCGGACGGCGCCGTGACCAGCGACGTACGCATCCGCGCGGCATTGCCAACCATCGAGGCAGCGCTCGACGCAAATGCGGCCGTCATGCTGGTGTCGCATCTCGGTCGTCCTACCGAGGGCCAGCCGGACGAGAGGTTTTCGTTGCGGCCCGTGGCCGAGCATCTGTCGACGCTGTTGGGCCGCGAGGTCCCGTTGGTCAAGGACTGGATCGACGGCGTCGAGGTCGAGGCCGGCGACGTCGTAATTCTCGAAAACGTGCGTTTCCTTGCCGGCGAAAAGCGCTGCGACGAAGGGCTGGCAAAGCAGATGGCGGCGCTCTGCGACGTGTTCGTAATGGACGCATTCGGTACCGCCCATCGCGCCCAGGCGAGTACGTACGGCGTCGCCGAGCATGCGCCAGTCGCCTGCGCCGGGCCACTGTTGGCAGCGGAACTTGACGCGCTGTCTAAGGCGCTGGATAGCCCGGCACGTCCCTTCGTCGCGATTGTCGGCGGTTCGAAGGTATCCACAAAGTTGACGGTGCTGGACGCACTGGCCGAGGTTGTCGATTGCCTGATCGTCGGCGGCGGAATTGCGAATACGTTTATCGCCGCCGCCGGTCACGACGTCGGCAAGTCGCTATACGAGGCCGACATGCTCCATGTGGCGCGCGAACTAGCCGCCGACCGCAGCGATCGAGCGGAGATTCCGGTGCCGTCAGACGTAGTCGTTGCCGACGAGTTTTCAGAGAATGCCACGGCAACCACGAAAGACATTCAATCGGTTGCGGCGAACGAACTGATTCTGGATATTGGGCCTGAGACAGCCAGACGATTTGCCGAAATACTGGCGGGTGCAGGCACGATAATTTGGAACGGGCCGGTGGGCGTCTTTGAATTCGACAGCTTTGCCGCAGGTACCAAAGCGCTTGCCGAGGCGATCGCGGCCAGTGACGCGTTTTCTGTCGCGGGCGGCGGCGATACGCTTGCCGCGATCGACAAGTACGGCGTTGCTGACAAGATCTCGTACATTTCGACCGGCGGCGGTGCGTTCCTCGAGTTTGTCGAAGGCAAGAAGCTCCCCGCCGTGGCTATTCTAGAGAAACGCGCCGCGTAAACTTGCGACCCACCGTCCAAGCAGTATCCTCGGCGCGCAATCGGCCGACAAGCTTTGCTGGCGAACTGTCTCGCCAGCAAACATCCCACGTGCCCCGGGGGTATCGTCCGCTTGCGCCAACCGACGAGATCGGAAAAAGGCGGTGACCGCAGGGTGTCTCACAAAGCGAGTTTGCGGAGCACTGTCCGAGCGACTGAGAGATCCTGCGGTCACCGCCGAATAGTGGGCAACGATTAGTCGGTCAGCTCGGCCACGGCCCGGTAATCGCCAGCGTCATTCCGGGGTACTGGATGTTGAGAAACAGCGTCTCGCCGTCGGGCGAGAAGCAGACGCCGGCGAGTTCCGAGTTCGAATACGCATTGTCGGCAATCGGGTACTGACTGCCGTCCGGCCGCATCCCAACCAGACCGCAATGTTCCGGCGTATCTTCGCAGACAATCAGGTCGCCCCACGGCGCCATCGTCAGGTTGTCGCAATTCCGAAGCAGTGAGTCTTCGCCGGCCTCGGCAATGAGGGTCAGCGTGCCCGGCTTATCCGGCTCATCCGACGTTCCCTCAAACGGGCTCGGCGTGTAGGTGAATACCTGGCCAAGTCGGGCCCGACCCCCGTTGGTGCAGGTGAATGCAAAGCGATCCCCGGCGACGCAGAGGCCTTCTCCGCGCGCAAAGGTCGCGGCTCCGAGGGCTGTGCCACGCAATCTCAAGTCATTCTTGACCGGATCGACATCATCGAGATCAATCCAGCGTGTCGTCAAAGGCGTGTTCAATGGTGTTTCCGGGATTGACGCCCAGTTATGGGTCATCAGCGATGAATCGCCGACAATTGCGAGCGCCTGGAGACGGCCACCTTCGCTGAGCTTGCCGGGTACCCTGGGCAGGTAACGGTAGAAGAGGCTGTGAAAGCGGTCCTCGGTCATGTAGACGATGCCGGTCGGCTCGTGCACCGCGCAGGCTTCGTGTTCGAAACGCCCCATCGCAACAATGGGTTCGGCCTTGACCAACGCCGCGGCCTTGGCGGGAACCTCGAACACGTAGCCATGACGCTTGTCCCGCGTGATCATTCGACCTGCATCGATGGACTTGCCCGGCGCTTCGAAGCACTCTTCGCAGCTCAGCCACGTACCCCACGGAGTGGGTCCACCGGCGCAGTTGATCTCGGTACCCGCCAGGCTCAGGAACTGTTTCTCGGTCTCGGCGGTCGCCGGATTGTAGAGGGTCGTCGTTGTGCCACCCAGCGCCGGCGTCTTGTCGCTGCCCCTGTCGTACAGCAGCGATTTGGTCGACTCGGGCAGTTCGCTGTAGCCGCCCGCAAACGCACTGCCGGCGAACCAGTGGGTCTTCATTTCATGATTGCATATCAGGATGACGCGGCCATCGCCGCCGTCAAACGTCGCCATGCCGTCATGGGCTGCGGGAACGCGCAGGCCGTCGCTCATCAGGTCGCCCGCGCGAGAAACCACCCGATATTGGAAGTCAGACGGAAGATCGAGGATTCGGCGGGGATCCGATCGAAGTTCTCCGAGTATACGATCGCTGGCGCGGCAGGCTTGAGTCGCAGCAGGGCCAAGCGCAGCGGCCGCGACGCTTTGCAAAAAACGACGTCTATTCAGCATGTTGACTGTGATAGCGGAGATCAGCGACTACAGTAGCTAGTCTATATGACGTTCGGAAGACATGTCGCGATTTCGTCATACCCGTCCAAACAAGCTGTGCAATAATCCTCGCAATGCAAAGACGTACCAAAATAGTTGCGACGCTGGGTCCGGCCTCCGATGACCCTGAAGTACTGGGCCGGATGATCGAAGCCGGCATGACCGTAGCGCGCCTGAACTTTTCTCACGGAGACGCCGATGAGCATCGGCGCCGCGCTGCCGCGCTGCGCGAAGCCGCAAGAACTGCCGGCCGTGATGTCGGCTTGCTGGGCGATCTGCAGGGACCAAAGATACGGGTCCTGCGTTTTGCGGATCACAGCGTCGCGCTAAAGGACGGCGCTTCGTTCTTCCTGGACAGCTCGCTTGGACTGATGGACGGCAATGAACATGGTGTCGGCGTTGCGCTGCAGACTCTGCACGAAGACCTGAAGGCCGACGATGTACTGTTGCTAAACGACGGGATGATTACGCTCAAAGTCGACAGCATCGAGGGTACGCGAGTTCATACGACGGTCGTCAACGGCGGCATCCTGTCGGACCACAAAGGCATTAATCTGAAAGGCGGCGGCTTGTCGGCTCGGGCATTGACACCTGCCGACACGGAGCACATCAAGCTTGCGGCTGAGCTCGGGGCCGATTTCCTCGCCGTCTCGTTTGTGCGCAACGCCGAGGACGTGCACGAGGCCCGCAGGCTTTTCGGGGAGGCCGGCGGAAAAGGGCTGATCGTCGCAAAAATTGAGCGCACCGAGGCAGTGAGGGACATCGACCCGATCATCGAAGCTGCCGACGTCATCATGGTGGCGCGCGGCGATCTCGGCGTCGAGATGGGTTACGCGGAGCTTACTGGCATCCAGAAAAACCTGATTCGCAAGACCCGCAAGAAGCACAAGATCGTGATCACCGCCACGCAGATGATGGAGTCCATGATTCAGAATCCGATTCCCACGCGCGCCGAGGTTTCTGATGTAGCCAATGCGGTAATCGACGGAACCGATGCCGTGATGTTGTCGGGTGAAACCGCGGTCGGCAAATACCCGGTTGAAGCGATCAGCGCGATGGCAGAGGTCTGTCTCGGCGCGGAAAAGTTCCCGCTTGCAACCGCCGCCACGACCCATCGTATCGACGACCGCTTCGAGTTCGTCGACGAAGCGATCGCCATGGCGACGATGTACACGGCAAATCACATGTCGGTCAAGGCAATCATCGCGCTGACCGAGTCCGGGAACACAGCGCGCTGGATGTCGCGCATTCGTTCCGATATCCCGATCTACGCATTTACGCCGCACAAAGCAACCAGCCGACGAGTCGCTCTTTACAGGGGCGTCTACCCGGTTTCGTTCGCGATCAATCTCGATCTTCCCAAGAGGCTTTATCAGGATATCTTCAACACCCTGCTGTACTACAGACTTGTCGAGGTCGACGATCTGGTCATTTTCACCAAAGGTGACCTCGATAACGTCTCGGGCAATACCAACGCCATGAAAGTGCTGAAAGTCAAAAGAGAAGAATGAAACGGGCGTTGCTTCGCCTCGTAGCCGCAGCCTGCCTGCTGGTCGTTATCGTTCTAACTCTGGCAATGTTGGCGCTGCGCGCCAGCCTGCCGGATCTCGAGGGCGAATTCCCGGTCGACGGTATCGTCGCTGCCGTCAGCATTGAACGTGATGCCAACGGCATACCTGTTATTTCGGCGTCCAATCGTGCCGACCTCGCATTCGCTACCGGATTCGCGCACGGTCAGGATCGATTTTTTCAAATGGACCTTATTCGTCGGGAGGCGGCCGGCGAACTCGCGGAAATCGTTGGCAGCGCCGCGGTTGACAGAGACAGGCGCAACCGTTTTCACCGCTTCCGCAGCAGGGCCGAGGCGGTCATAGCAAATGCGGCGGAGGCCGACCGAGCTATTCTGGTGGCCTATGCGAATGGGGTTAACGCCGGACTGCGGTCACTCGATGCGCGACCTTTTGAATACTTTGTACTGGGCAGCGAACCTCAGCTGTGGGCACCTGAGGACTCGGTATTGGTCGTGTTCGCCATGTATTTAAAGCTAAACGACGAGCGTGCGATCAAGGATGTTCGTCGCGGCCTCGCTAATCGGGTCCTCCCGGAACAAGTGTATAAATGGCTTTATCCACAGGGATCGCCGTGGGATGCGCCTTTGATGGGGGAGCCGCGCTCTGTTCTGGCTATTCCGGACGCCGACACCTATTCGATCCGCGGTGTGCGAGATGACGCGCCGCCGGCCAACGAACAGGGGCGCTATCCGCTTCGAGGTAGCAACAACTGGGCGGTCTCCGGAGCCTTGACCGCCGATGGTCGAGCGATTGTATCCAATGACATGCATCTCGGATTGAACACGCCAAATATTTACTATCAGGCGCGGCTCGTGATTGATGATGTCGAGGGCGTTGACGTGGCTGGCGTAACGCTACCCGGCACGCCGTTTGTCATTGCCGGCAGCAACACGCGCGTCGCCTGGGGTTTCACGAACAGCTATGGCGATTGGAGCGATGCCGTCGTGCTAAAGCCGGGGGCGACGCCAAACACCTACAAAACACCCGAAGGCGATAGAGAGTTCGTGGTGCATCGCGAACTGATACAGGTAAAGGACAGCGATCCGGTGCCTTACCAGATCCGGGAAACGATCTGGGGCCCGGTGCTTGACGACGTTGAATATCCGGACGGCGAGGTGGCGGTGAGTTGGATCGCACACCGGCCCGAGGGAATCAACCTGCGTCTTACCGATCTGGAAAAGGCTGAATCGGTCGCCGATGCGATCGGCATCGCAAACTCACTGTCAATGCCGCCGCAGAACTTTGTCGTCGGCGATGCCGCCGGCAATATAGGCTGGACGATCGCCGGCAAGATCCCGAGAAAAACCGACTTCGATGCCATGTTGCCGGCGGATTGGAGCACGGAGCACGGCTGGCAGGGATGGCTCGAACCGTCCGAGTATCCACGCATCATGAACCCTGCGAGTGGTCGAATATGGACGGCAAATGCACGCGTTACGGATGCCGAAGCGTTACGGTTGGTCGGTGACGGCGGATATGATCTGGGGGCCCGAGCGCGACAGATTCGCGACAGCCTGTTCGCCGCTGATCGGTTCGAGCCGGAGGATATGCTCGCCATCCAGTATGACGATCGCGCATTGTTTCTCGCGCGCTGGCAAGATCTGTTATTAGAAGTACTCGACGAATCGGTCGTTGGCGATGACGCCGAGCTTACAGAATATCGTCGACTCGTGTCGGAGTGGATTCCGCGAGCAGCGCCCGAGTCGGTTGGCTATCGACTTGTTCGCACGTTTCGGCTCGAGGTGGAAAGACGGCTCTTTCACGCGCTGATGGCGCCAGCGCGCGAGGCCTACGGTGACGATGTCAAGCTGCGACAGAGCAACCAGTTCGAAGCGCCGCTGTGGTCGCTGGTTAGCGCGCAGCCGCTACACCTGCTGCCTGATGACTATGAGAGCTGGAACGAGTTCATGTTGGCTGTCATCCACCAGAATATCGACTACTTCAAGACGAACTTCGAAGGCCCGTTGTCGCAGCGCAGCTGGGGAGAAAAGAACACGGCGGCGATTCGACACCCCTTGAGTCGCAGCCTGCCGCTGGTCGCTGACTTCCTTGACATGCCGGCGGACGCGCTGAATGGCGATCTCGATATGCCCAAGGCTCAGGGACCGGAATTTGGCGCATCCGAACGATTCTCGGTGTCCCCGGGGGCCGAGTCCGACAGCATCCTGCACATGCCGACCGGCCAGAGCGGGCATCCGCTGTCCGAGTATTACAGTCGCGGGCATGAAGACTGGCTCAAGGGCCGTCCAAGCCCGTTTCTACCCGGTGGGGCGATGCACGTCCTTACGCTCATCCCGACCGAGCGGTAAGATAGTCGGTCAGGCTCAATACGGAACTACTAATGGCAGATAACAGATTCACAGGGACCAGCTCCTATATCGCAACCGACGACCTGATGATGGCGGTCAACGCCGCGGTAACGCTGGAACGGCCGATCCTGGTCAAGGGCGAGCCTGGCACCGGTAAGACGCAGCTTGCGATCGAGGTGGCGAGATCGCTCGGAAGGCCGCTGCACGAGTGGCATATCAAGTCGACGACCAAGGCGCAGCAGGGGCTGTACGAATACGATGCGGTCGCGCGCCTGCGCGATTCGCAGCTGGGTGATGATCGTGTACATGACATCGGCAACTACATCGTGCGCGGCAAGGTGTGGGAGGCCTTCGAGTCGGAGCAGCAGCCGGTACTTCTAATCGATGAGATTGACAAAGCGGATATCGAGTTTCCCAACGATTTGCTTCGAGAACTTGATCGCATGGAGTTTTATGTCTACGAAACCAAGAAACTGATCAAAGCGCGACATCGGCCGATCATCGTCATTACGAGTAACAACGAAAAGGAATTGCCGGACGCATTTCTGCGACGCTGCTTCTTTCACTACATCAAGTTTCCGGACAAAGCCACGATGGCAGAAATCGTCGACGTTCACTATCCCGATCTTAAGAAGGACCTGCTTCGCGAAGCGCTGGATGCGTTCTACAAGGTGCGAGACGTGCGCGGATTGAAAAAGAAGCCATCGACATCGGAACTACTTGACTGGATCAAGCTGCTGCTCGCCGAAGACATACCGCCTGAGGTCCTTAGGGGCGGCGATTCGCGCAAAGCGATTCCGCCGCTATACGGTGCTTTGCTGAAGAACGAGCAGGATGTGCACCTGTTCGAGCAACTGGTATTCCTCGACAGGCGGACCAACCCCCAGTAAGCAATCATGCTGATCCCGTTTTTCTACATGCTTCGCGAAGGCGGAATGAAAACGTCAATTACCGAATTATTGACGTTGCTCGAGGCGATGAAGAACGGTCTGGCGGGCCAGAGCGTGGACGACTTCTACTACCTGGCACGTGCGAGCCTAGTCAAGAACGAAGCACACCTCGACCGGTTTGATCGAATCTTTGGCGCCTATTTCAAGGGCGTTGAAGACTCTCTGGCAGACCTGATGCAGGACATTCCGGATGACTGGCTGCGCCACCAGGCAGAGTTGATGCTATCCGAGGAGGAACGCCAGCAAATTGAAGCGCTCGGTGGATTCGATGAGCTGATGAAGGCGTTGCAGGAACGCCTCGACGAACAGGACGAAAGACACGAGGGCGGTAATCGATGGATCGGTACCGCGGGAACTTCCCCGTTTGGAGCCTATGGGTATAACCCCGAAGGTGTGCGTATGGGGCAGCAGGGTTCACGCAACCGCAGCGCGGTAAAGGTCTGGGACAAACGCGACTATCGCAACCTCGACGATTCTATCGAACTAGGCACGCGCAACATCAAGGTCGCGCTTCGTAGACTTCGCAAGTTTGCGCGTGAGGGTGCGGCCGACCAGCTGGATCTCGATGACACGATCGACAAGACGGCACGTAATGCCGGCCTGCTCGATATACGCATGGTGCCCGAACGGCACAACGCCGTTAAGGTCCTTTTGTGTCTCGATATCGGCGGCTCAATGGACGACCACGTACGTATTTGCGAGGAAATGTTTTCGGCGGCACGCAGTGAATTCAAGCACCTCGAGTATTTCTATTTTCACAATTTCATATACGAGAGCCTGTGGAAAGACAATCGGCGCCGGCACTCGGAAAAGACACCGACAATGGACATCGCACATAAGTATGGCTCGGACTACAAACTGATATTCGTCGGCGACGCGACGATGAGCCCCTACGAAATCGTGTATGCCGGCGGCAGCGTCGAACACTGGAATGAGGAGCCGGGCGCCGTCTGGATCAAGCGTTTGCTCAATACCTATCCGAAGGCGGTCTGGCTAAACCCGGAGCCGAAGGCGCGCTGGGATTACACGCCCTCGACCAAGCTCGTGCGGGAGATAATGGATGATCGCATGTACCCGTTGACCATTGCCGGCCTCGATGACGCGATCAAGGCGCTGCACTAGTCGGCTTGCTCTTCGACGGCAGCGCTGAGCACCTCATCGCTAAGCACTTCCAGATCGGCGATCACTTCGGCCGCATGCTCGCCGGGATCAACGTCATCATAATGCTTGGCGATAATGCCATTGGGGTTGATGATGAACGTTTGCCGACGGGCGACTGTCATACCGAACATTCGCGTCTTCACGCCGTAGGCATCCGACGTGCGCCCATCCGCATCCGAAAGCAATGGAAACGGAAGCGAATGATTCTCCGCGAATTCCCGGTGCGATTCGACGTCGTCCAGGCTGACGCCGAGAATCTGTGCATTCAAATCCCGAAATGCAAAGATGTTATCGCGGAACTCGCAGGCCTCCCTGGTGCAGCCTGGTGTCTCATCTTTCGGATAGAAGTAAAGTACGACCCACTGCTCGCGGTAGTCCTCCAGAGAATGAAGTTGCCCCGTCTGGTCGGCCAACTCGAACTCCGGCGCAAGGCCCCCAACCGCGGGTTGGTCAGTAGCGGCGCCGCTGGGCGCCAGAGCAAGCAAAAGGACGCCAGCTGCGGCCGCAATGATTGCTGTGATAACACGTTTCATGTAGGTGAATCTCAAATTGTAATAATGAGCCGCAGGTCTTGGTTGCGGAGAGGCCACTATAATACTCTGTAACGGTGTCTGCGCGAAGGCGCGCCAGAAAACGTGTGTATTGATTCGATGAATTCGGTCACAACAGGACGGCTGAACTCAATGTCAACAGGCCCCCGAACGGCCCTCGTGCTGCCGGGCGGCGGCGCTCGCGGGGCGTTTCAGGTCGGCGTGTTGAAAGCCGTGGCCGAGCTGTTGCCACGGAAAAGTCCGAATCCTTTTTCCATCATCAGCGGCACCTCGGCGGGTGCGGTCAATGCGGTGGTGCTGGCGTCGCGCGCACAGCACCTGCGCACAGCAGTGGCGGAACTGGAGCAGGTTTGGGGCCATTTTCGCTGCCACCATGTTTACAAGACCGATAACCTCACGATGCTGAAGAGTAGCCTGCACTGGCTCTTGTCAATCGTGCTCGGGGGCTGGCTGGTGGGAGCGCCAAGGTCGCTCCTTGATAACTCCCCGCTGCGTTCATTGTTGAGTCAGAATATTCACTTTCCGCGCATTCAGGATGCGATCGAATCAGGTAACCTCGACGCGGTCGCGGTGACGGCGGCCGGCTACGGCTCGGCGCGTTCAACGTCTTTTTTCGACGCCTTCGAGGAACAGGCCAGCTGGCAACGCACGCGACGCCTGGGTCGTCGCAGCGATCTGAATATCGAGCATATTATGGCCAGCATCGCGGTGCCGATGGTGTTCCCTCCGGTCAGGATTGGCGATGAATATTTCGGAGACGGCGCGATGCGCCAGGCGACGCCGTTGAGTCCGGCGGTCCACCTGGGCGCCGATAGAATCCTGGTCATCGGCATCCGCGACGAAACGGGCGACCAGTCGCCGGATACCGGGCCGGAACCGCCGAGTTTCGCGCAGATTGCCGGCTACATGCTCGATACCTTGTTCATGGACGGTCTGTATTCCGATCTGGAACGGATTACGCGCATCAACCAACTGATCGATGCGGTACCGTCTGAACAACGGCCCGAGTCTGTATCCCAGATGAGAGCTATCGATACGATGCTGATTGTGCCGAGCGAAGATCTGCGCGTCATTGCACATCGACATCGCGCCGAATTACCCTTCGCAATTCGCGCGCTGTTGCGTGGGGTCGGCGGCAGCAACCCGGGCGAAAATCGGCTGCTGAGCTTTCTGCTGTTTGAAAAAGCGTACACCAGGGAACTGATCAAGCTCGGCTATCACGATGCCATGAAGGTCAAGGACGAGTTGCTGGATTTCGTGACGGGCGACGAGGTTTCAAGACTATTCGCGCCGGGTTGGATCAAGAAGGATCTCAGTGCCTTCCACCGAGACCGGTAGGAGGCCGCCCCGGTGGGCGACATCACGAAGCAGCCTGGCGGCTGCCGCTTCGCTTCGGCCGCTGGGGCGGCCTCCTACAGCAGGAACAGGGCGCCCAGGCCAAGAAAGGCCATGTAGCCGACGACGTCCGTAACGGTTGTAAGAACGACTCCGCCAGCCAGCGCCGGATCAACGTGCAGCTTTCTCAGTATTAACGGAATGCTGTATCCGGCACCGGCGGCAATGACGAGATTGATGATCATCGCAGCGCCAATAATGCTGCCGATTCGCCAGTCGCCGAACCAAAGATAGGTCAGGGTTGCGACTACAACGGCCCAGCCGCAGCCATTGAGAACGCCGACCAGCACTTCCTTGCGCAGGATGCGGCGCGCGTTCGCTCGATTGATCTGACCCAGCGCAATCGCGCGTGTGATGATGGTAAGCGACTGGCTTCCGGCCACGCCACCCATGCTGGGAACGACCGGCATAAGGACTGCGAGCAAAACGATCTTGTCGATCGTCGTCTGGAACAGGTCGACGACGGCCGCCGCCAGGAACGCCGTGGCCAGGTTTACGCCGAGCCACAGGGCCCGGCGGGTCGCGCTCTTGACGACCGGCGCGAACATATCATCTTCTTCGTCAAGGCCCGCCGCGCTCATCAGGGAGTGCTCTGCCTCATCTCGAATGACATCAACAACGTCATCTACCGTGATTCGTCCAAGAACCCGGAAATCGTCGTCCACGACCGGCGCCGATAGCAGATCGCGGTTCTCGAATTCCCAGACGACCTGCGCCGATGGCGTATGCGCCGGGATCGGCATAACGTCGGTCGACATCACATTGGCGACCATTTCGTCCGGATCTTGCGTGACCAGACGCGACAGAAACAATGAGCCGATGTAGCTGTTGTCGCGACTGACGACAAAGATTGAATCCGTGCCGTCGGACATTTCGCCGACGGCGCGCAAGTAGCGGGAAACAACTTCGAGTGTGACATCGGGGCGAACCGTAACGATGTCGACATTCATCAAGCCGCCGGCGCTTTCCTCATCGTAGGCAAGCACCTGTTGCAGGCGTTCGTGATCCTGCTTGTCGAGGGATTGCAGGACCTCCTGTGTCACGGTCTCCGGCAGATCTGCCAGAAGGTCGGCGAGGTCATCGACCTCCATGCCATCGGCAGCGGCAACCAGTTCCGCAGTCCCCATTCCCTCGATCAGACCGTCACGGACGTCCTCGGCAAGTTCTACCAGGACGTCGCCGCCGATCTCGGAGTCCACAATTTCCCACAGCATCGCGCGCTCTTTGAGCGGCAGCGATTCAAGCAAACGAGCAACTTCGGACGGGTACAGGCTATTGACCATTATCCTGGCCGACCGCATTCGGCCACTATCGAGACGCTCTTGCAGCAGCTCGAGGTTGGCCTTGGTGTGCTCTCTCGCTTCCATTGCGGCGGAGTTTAGCAGCTTAGTTCGGGCTTAGACGATGCGCTGTCAGGCTGTTGTGCCGAATAAGAACTGGATCATGCTTTTGCCGCAGGCCGGCCGCGAGTTTCTCGGTCATGCAAACGGAACGGTGTTGGCCACCCGTGCAGCCGATTGCGACGGTCAGGTAGCCGCGGTGTGCTTGCTGGTAATGTGGTATCCAATGTTCGAGAAAGCCGAGTATGTCTTCATACATTCGGACAAATGTGGGCTGCTCGTTCAGGAAATCGGAAACTTCGTCGTCCAGCCCGGTGAGTCCTCGCAGCTTGAGTGTCCAATAAGGGTTTGGCAGACACCGCAAATCGAAGACGAAGTCGGCATCGGCCGGAATACCGTATTTGAATCCGAATGATTGAATCAGGACCGATAGTGAGTCCGAATTACGCTGGTCAACGCGCTCACGAATTACGTCGGCGAGCTCGTAAATACTGATAAGGGAGGTGTCAATGACGAGATCGGCGCTGTCGTGAATCTCCGCCAGAATATCGCGCTCCGATTGGATTGCAGCATGTAGTTCGCCGCCTTGTTCGGCAAGCGGGTGGCGCCGACGGGATTCACTGTAGCGCTGTAACAAGATCTCTTCGCTGGCCCGCAAGAAGATAATCTCGGCCTTTACATTTTCTTCACGCAGTTCACGCAAGAGTTCCGGCAGAGACCTTATGTCCTCTGCGCGCGCGCGCGCGTCGACGCCAACGGCCAGCAAACGCGCAGCTTTCTTGCTCCTCGAACGCACCTCGTCGACGGCGGCTTTCAGCAGGTTTGCCGGAAGATTGTCAATGCAGTAGTAGCCCAGATCCTCGAGCACGTGCAGTGCCACGGTTTTGCCAGACCCCGACAGGCCGCTGACAATGATCAGGCGGAGTTCGTTCGACATGAATCGTCGGGTTGAGAGAGCGATGCCCCGTCGATTAATGCGCGGTACAGATCACTACTACTATTAATACCGCGCAGGCGGGCCCGCAGGCCTTGATCGGCCAACATACTTGTTACTAGCTTGATATCCGCGTGATGCCGGTCGCCCAGTTCGAGCGGTACCATCATACCGAATACGAGGTCGACCGGTTCGCCGTCCGCGGCGTCGAAATCAACCGGCTCCGATAGTTTCATCAACGCCGCATTACTCGAGTCGATGCCGGCGACACGGCAATGCGGGAACGCAGCGCCTTTGTCGAGGCTCGTGCAACCCAGGCGCTCTCGCTCGATCAGGCTCTCAAATATCACCTCGCTGGCGATGTCGGGAGTCGAGCGCACCAACAGTTCACTAAGTATCTCAAGACAATGTTTCTTGCTTCGCGCGGTGGCATTGCACAACACACCATCGGGTTTGATTATGTTTTCGAGCGACATGACGCGGGGTTCAATTGCCTAAAAGCCGCGCGGCACAGAACCGCGCAGCTTGGATGCAGTGTCAGGCGTACCTGGATTTCTGATTGTCTCTTTTATGGTGGTCGACGAGCTTTTCCTTGTACTTGCGCACGCGTCGCTCGAGTTTGTCGACCAGTCCATCGATTGCAGCGTACATGTCTTCTTCCGTGTGTTCGCAATGAATGGTGCCGCCATTTACCTTCGCAGTTGCTTCGGCTTTATGGCGCAGTTTCTCGACGGTCAGGATACATTGGACGTCAGACACGAGGTCAAAGTGTCGTGCAATTTTCTCAACTTTGGTTCCGACATACTGTCTTAGCGAATCGGTGACTTCGACGTGATGGCCTGAAACATTCAATTGCATAATGGTCTCCAGTGTTTTCGTATTTCCGTCCTGCCGTAACACCCCGCCAGGCGGCGGCCAGGACATTCCTTCTTCTCTTGGCAGTTCAGTATGGCAGCCTTTTCGGACCTCCCTCTGGTCTTGTGTTTCCGGCCTGACGAACTATCTTGACTCTCTGCTCCTGCGATCGCTGGACGACGGGATGTTCATTGCTTCACGGTACTTCGCGACCGTCCTTCTGGCAACTGAAATACCGTCCTCCTTCAGTAAGTTCGTGATCTTGCTATCGCTCAGCGGTTTTTTCGGGTTCTCGGCGCCAATCAGTTTTCGGATTTTCGCGCGAACCGAGGTCGAGGATTGACCCTCACCGCTTGCCGACGCCAGATGACTCGAGAAGAAATACTTGAATTCGAACACGCCCCGGGGGGTGTGCATGTATTTGTTCGTGGTGACGCGCGAAATAGTCGATTCATGCATGCCGATTTCTTCCGCAATATCGCGCAGCACCATCGGTTTCATCGACTCATCGCCATGCTCCAGGAATTCCGTCTGCCGCGCCACAATACTCGTTGCGACCTTGAGCAAGGTTTCGTTGCGTATCTCGAGGCTGCGTATCAGCCAGCGAGCTTCCTGTAGCTGTGATTTCAATACCGAGTGCTCGCCGCTGCCCCGCAGGAGCCTTGCGTATTGTTGATTTACGGACAGACGTGGTACGCCCGTCGGGCTGATCTCTACCTGCCAGCGATTGTCGATCTTGCGAACGAATACATCCGGAATCACATACTCGGTAGAGGGCGGGCTGACCGCTAACCCGGGTTTGGGATTGCAGCCGCGAACCAGCGCGAGCGCCTCGTGCAAATCGTCCTCCGAAGTTTGCAGGCCGCGGCGCAGTTCTCCGTAGTCTCGGTTAGCAACCAGGTCCAGATGATCGGTAGCGATCTCGATTGCCAGCTGCAAACCAGGCGTCTTCCATTCCAGCTGACTTAGCTGCAGGATGATGCATTCGGATATTGACCGGGCGCCAACACCCACCGGATCGAGGCGCTGTATCTTGGTCAGCGTGCGCTCGATCTCGGATTCAAGCACTGCGGATTCCTGGTCCAGGCTCGCGTGTATTTCGTCCAGATCGGCGATCAGGTAGCCATCATCATTGATCGAATCGATGATCGCTTCGCCAATTATGACTTCTCGCGGCGCGAAGTGCTCCATCTCCAGCTGCCAGAGCAGGTGCTCGCGCAGGGTCTGCCCCGATTCGTCCGCAAAATCGCTGACGGGACGGCCTTCGCCGTTCCAACCGCCGTCCTGCGTACGCTCTGCTGTCCGGGTTTGCCAGAAGTCTTCGGACTTCAGCGTTTCGATTTCCGCGGTCGAATCCGCGCTGGTCTGAGGAACGTCCGGAAGATCCTCCATCTCCAACATGATGTTCTCTTCCAGCGCTTCCTGGATTTCCGCATTCAGATCGAGTACCGGCAGCTGCAAGAGTCGAATCGCCTGCTGCAATTGCGGCGTCATCGTCAGTGATTGACCTAGTTTTAGCTGCAGCGAGGGTTTCAACATGTGCAATGGTTACTCTATGGGCAAATTGCGCCAAGGCAAGGCTTTATGGGTGTAGTTTGCCTCAGAGTTTGAACTCCTGTCCGAGATACACTTCTCGAACGTGCTGATTTTCGAGGATTTCTTCGGGCGAACCCGCGGCGATCAGAATACCGTCACTCAGTATATAGGCATGAACGCAGATTCCGAGCGTTTCGCGGACATTATGGTCAGTAATAAGTACTCCAATATCGCGCTCGCAAAGGTGCCGAATGATGCGCTGGATATCGAGTACCGAGATCGGATCGACTCCCGCGAACGGTTCGTCCAGAAGCACGAATAGGGGATTGGCGGCGAGGGCCCGGGCGATTTCGACGCGCCGCCGCTCACCGCCAGACAGGCTGATGCCAAGGCTGCTGCGCACATGACCGACATGCAGTTCGTCCAGAAGGTTTTCCAGCTCCTGCTCTCGACCCGCGCGGTCGAGGTCATCTCGATTTTCAAGAATCGCGAGAATGTTTTGTTCAACCGTGAGCTTGCGAAAGATGGATGCTTCCTGGGGCAGATATCCCAGGCCCAGTTTTGCCCGCCGATGCATTGGCTGCGCCGTCAGGTCCTTGCCATCCAGGAGTATCTTGCCGTGATCCGCGGCAATCAGGCCCACGATCATATAGAAAGCGGTCGTCTTCCCGGCACCGTTTGGCCCAAGCAGCCCGACCACCTCGCCGCTCTTTATTTCGAGCGAGATGTTTTTGACGACTTTGCGGAGCTTGTAGCTCTTCGAAATATCCTGAACGCTAAGAATGCTCATGGACTCTCGTCTTCAGGCTCCGGATTTTCGGCAGCGTCATCAGCTTGGACACCGTTGCCGTTAGTCGGCGTATAGGTGATTCGAACTCTGTCGTCCTCGGCGCCCGACGAGTCCGCGTTAATTCGCTGCTCTGCGATGTTGTAGACCAGAAAGTTTGAAGAAATCTGGTTTCCGGCCTCCGTGATCATGGCTTGCTCCGAGAATTCGACGATACCCTTGTCGACGTCATAGGATAGCCTGCCGGCTTCGGCGTAGGTGGCCTCCTCCGTGCCCGGGCGCTTCAACTCAAATGTCGCCGGAGAACCCGTAACGACAGCTTGTCGGAGCTGATATTGTGCAAATGTAAGCCGCGCCGAATCGCACTCGATGCGTCCGTTCTCTATGTCGATGATGACGTTACCGGTGAACCGCCAGGATCCTTCTTCACCCTCCGTGCTGGTGGCACGACCCTCATCGGCTTCAATGGCAATACGGCCCTGAGACAAGCGCAGCCCCCTGAAGACGATCATCGACGTTTTGCCGTCAAATGATGTCGATTCGGCGTCGATATCCCATGGCAGTCGAAGATCGAGGTCGCTTACCTGTGCCATTGCGGCCAGTGGGAGGAGCGCCATGAGCAGCAACGCTGCCGAGCGGCTTGATTGGCGTGCTGGGGTCGTCATTCAGGGTGCAATTTTTCCACGAACATTGGATTTGAGTTCGATTCTGTCATCGTTCAGCGATGCTAGCATGCCCGTCGCCGTCAGGCTGCGCGCGCCGACGCGGATTTGCACCCTTTCGTCAGTCTCCGCCACGAACCGGTCAGGATCCAGTTCAAGATACTGTGTCCGGATTTCGGTCTCTTCCTCAGAGATCCGTCCGGTGCTGATCGCGCGGACATGGCCGCGCAGGGAGATGCGGGGACTATCCTCACGGAGCGTGGCCGCGTCGGCATGCACCGTCCAGGGTATTTCGCTTTCCGGCGAATAGCGGATATGAACATCCGTGAATTCGATACTCTTATCCGTCCGCTGCTCGGCCCGATCGGCCTCGATCTCATACAGCAGCTTGCCGCTCTCGCCAGTGCCCAGGATGCGGGCAGATTTAAGGTAGTAGCCGCGGTGGAGAGACTCATAAGGCAAAGTCTCGGGCGCGCCCGACTTATCCGGCCGTGCCAGGTACCAGCTGCCAAGCGCGCCAGCCGTGAGGACAACCAACAGTGTAGCGTGACGCGGATCAATCAATTCGCGTCGCCCCGTGCAGAAATCAGCAGGTCGCAGACCTCACGGACCGCGCCGCACCCACCCATTGCGGCGGTAGTGTAGTCGCAGATGTCGCGCACCTGCGCGACGGCATTCCGAACCGCAACGGCAACGCCGACATGCTGCAGCAGCGGTAAATCCGGAATGTCGTCGCCGACGTAGATACACTCCTCTGCGGAGATGCCCAGTGCTTCGATGATGCCGTCGAGCGCGGCGACCTTGTCTTGGCATCCCTGCACGACGTGCTGCACCTCGAGTTCAGCCATACGGCGTTTAACAGCTTCCGACTTTCTGCCACTGATGACTGCCACCGAGATACCCGATCGAATGAGCTGCCGAATGCCAAAACCATCCTGCGTGTTAAAGGCTTTGCTCTCGATGCCATCATCGGACAGGTAGAAGCGCCCGTCAGTAAACACGCCGTCTACGTCGAAGGCGACAAGCCGAATATCGGCGAGCTTGTGCGCGATGCTGGTCACATCAGCCCTTCGCGAAAAAGATCATGAATGTTGAGTGCGCCAATCAGCGTATTGGACTCGTCGGCGACGAGCAGGGAGGTAATCTTGTTCTTTTCGAGCAGGTGCAGCGCCTCAGCCGCAAGCGTGTCGGCCGAAGTCGTCTTGCAGCCGGTATGCATCACATCACGAATGATGGTTGTGCGCACATCGGCGCCGCCGTCCAGCGTGCGACGCAGGTCGCCGTCCGTATAGATGCCGAGAATCTTTCGGTCGGGATCGACGATAGCCGTCATACCGAGCCCCTTGTCGGTCATCTCGAACAACGCATCGCGCAACGAGACGTCGGGACTTACGGCGGGTACGCGATCGCCAACACGCATCACGTCCGAGACGCGCAATAACAATCGCTTTCCAAGATTGCCGCTTGGATGTGATCGGGCGAAGTCTTCTGCAGTGAAGCCGCGATTCTTGAGCAGCGCTACGGCCAGCGCATCACCCATCGCCAGCGTAGCGGTCGTGCTGGCGGTTGGCGCGAGGTTCAGCGGGCAAGCCTCCTCCGCAACGCTGATATCGAGATGAACGTCCGCAGTCCTGGCCATCGTTGAGTTCGAATTACCGGTCATCGACAGGACTCGCGCGCCTATGCGTTTGACGATCGGCAGTATCGTGATGACCTCCTTGGTTTCGCCGGAATAAGAGATCGCGAGCAGCAGATCATTCTCGGTAATCATGCCGACGTCGCCGTGACTGGCTTCGGCGGGATGCATGAAAAAAGCCGGCGTCCCGGTCGAGGCCAGTGTGGCAGCGATCTTGTTGCTGACGTGTCCCGACTTGCCCATACCGGTAACGACAACGCGGCCGCGCGTGTTCATGCAAAGCTCGCAGGCCGCGATAAAGTCGTTATTCAAACGCGACTTGAGGTGCTCGACCGCTCGAGCTTCGATGTCCAACACCTCGGTGGCTAGCGCGAGCAGTTCGTCCTTTGTGAGCGTATCAGGCAAGAGCGGCCCTCAGCGGTTTCCCGACCACATTCTATACGTTTTGCATGATGACATAGGAATCGTAGGCAACAAACGCGCCCAGCAGTGCCAGGCCCTCGAGTCGGGACAGGTCCGAGTGGTCGTTATAATCATAGGTCATGGCGAACAACACCAGCGTGAACGCCACCATGACAAAGATATGCAGTGATAAGACGGTTGGCGGGAGAGCGGTCGGCTCGATTGTGGCCGCAACCCCAATAACCGCGAGCAGATTGAAGATATTCGAACCAACAATGTTGCCAATCGCGAGGCCATACTCGCCTTTTAATGCGCTGGCCAGCGACACCGCGAGCTCGGGCAGGCTCGTCCCCAGCGCGACGACCAATATGCCGATGACAACCTCACTGACGCCAATCAGCGTGGCAATGCCGATCGCACCGTTCACCAACAGCTCCGCCCCTACGAGCAGCGTGCCGAGTCCAACGATCAGCCAAATGATCGCCATCTTCATGCTGACGTCGGTCGGAATTTCCGCTTCGAAGTCCCGGCTGATCGGGTCGCTGGCCGACGAGCGCATTCCGAGCCGGGCAAGCCAGACCATTACGATAACCAGCGCGGTCAGCATGACCATCCCATCCATCCGGCTCAGGTAAGTATCAAGGAATAGCGACACCGTTAGCAAAGTGACGGCAAGCAGGGCAGGCATCTCTCGCCGCAAGGTCTCAGACTCGATCTGAATAGGTCGGATGACCGCCGTCAGTCCCAGCACCAGACCAACGTTAACGATGTTTGATCCGATCGCGTTGCCGATCGCGAGGCCCGGCTGTTTTTCAACGGCAGCAACGACAGAGACGAGGATCTCCGGTGCCGATGTTGCAAACGCGACAATGGTCAGGCCGATCATCAGCGGTGCAACGCCAAGGTTGCGCGCCGAGGCTGCCGCACCATGAACGAACCGGTCCGCCCCCCACATGAGTAGGGCGAGACCGGCGATGACCAAGAGAATATTGCCTAGCATAGCCTGTTATTGTTGCTGCTTGACAGCCCCCGAAGCAGCGTTCGCTGCGATCGCACGGATTACCTCCGGCCGGCCATAATACACAATCATGAACGGGCGTTGGGGCTGAGCCTGATTTATGGTTAAACTGCGCCCCCGAGCATTATGGACGAAAGACAGCCAACATGGAGCCATCAGAAATCACACAATTGATCGTGGCCGGATTCCCCGAGGCAATTGTCGACGTCATTAGTGACGACAATACGCACTTTCAGGCCCTTGTTGTGGCCGCCGAGTTTGAGGGCAAGCGCCCCTTGGCACGGCACCAGCTCGTTTATAAGTGCCTTGGAACATTGGTGGGTAACGAAATCCACGCACTTTCCATCACGGCGTTAACTCCGGACGAGTGGCGCGAACGTAGCTCCGGGCAATAACAGGGCATTGGACAAGTTACTCATCAAAGGTGGCACGGCCCTGTCGGGCGAGGTCAGGATTTCCGGCGCGAAAAACGCCGCACTGCCGATTCTGGCAGGTACGCTGCTTGCGTCCGACGTGGTCAAGATCAGAAACGTTCCCCACCTCAAAGACGTCACGACGATGCTGTCTTTGCTGCAGTTGATGGGAGTGCAGGCCACGATTGACGATCAACTCGAGGTAGAGATTGATGCGACTCGGGTCGATCGGCGCGAAGCGCCCTACGAACTCGTAAAGACGATGCGCGCGTCGATTCTTGTTCTGGGTCCACTCCTGGCCCGGTTTGGTGAGGCGGACGTATCGTTGCCGGGGGGCTGCGCGATCGGCGCACGGCCAGTCAATTTGCACGTTGCCGGATTGCAGGCCATGGGTGCTGACGTTGTCGTGGAAGATGGCTTCATTAAAGCGCGCGCGGATCGCCTTAAGGGTGCCCATATCGTCTTCGATACGGTCACGGTCACAGGCACGGAGAATCTGCTGATGGCGGCGGTTCTCGCCGATGGAGAGACAGTGCTTGAAAATGCGGCACGCGAACCCGAAGTGACGGACCTCGCGAGTTTCCTGGTCGGCATGGGAGCGAGGATTGGCGGAGTTGGCAGCAGCACCTTGACCATACAGGGCGTCGATCGGCTTGGCGGCACAGACTACTCGGTCTTGCCAGACAGAATCGAGACGGGTACCTACCTGGTTGGAGCGGCGGTCACCGGAGGCCGTATTCGTGCGACGAAGACGGCGCCCGAAACGGTGGAGGCCGTGTTAATAAAACTGAACGAAGCCGGCGCGACCATCGAAACCGGCGACGACTGGATCGACGTCGATATGCGGGGTCGCCGGCCACGCGCAGTTGATATTCGAACCGCACCTTATCCCGCGTTTCCGACCGACATGCAGGCACAATTCTGTGCAATGAACGCGGTCGCCGACGGTGTCGGCACCATTACCGAGACGATATTCGAGAATCGCTTCCAGCACGTGCTCGAGATGCAGCGAATGGGCGCCGATATTCGGTTGGAGGGCCATACCGCGATTTGCACCGGCGTGGACCGACTGACGGCGGCGCCCGTGATGGCAACCGACCTCCGAGCTTCGGCGGGACTCGTGCTGGCTGGACTTGCCGCAACCGGTGAGACCCTCGTTGACCGCATTTACCACGTTGATCGTGGCTACGAGCGAATTGAAGAGAAGCTCGGCCAGCTGGGCGCCTCGATCCGCCGGATTGTCTAGCAGCGCGCCGGGGCGCGCGAGGTGAAGCGGGGCGCCGCAAAGCCACTTTCGCGGCTGGTCACGGTGGACCTCCCCTGAGGAACGCAGCCCCTATCTGGGATCTTCCGGTCGCTCGCCCGCCGTTACGGTCGTCGTGAACCGCTCGCCGTCCCGAATCCCGGTTATTTCCACGGTGTCGCCCGGGATAGTGCTTGCCGATATCAACAGTGCTTGCCGCTGGGAGAAGACCGGTTCGCCGTTCATTGTCAGAATGATATCGCCACGCTTGAGGTTGGCTGCCGCGGCCGGACCGTCTTGATAGACCTCCACCAGCAGAATGCCGCTGTCGCTCTCCAGGCCCATTGCGGCACGCTCGGCGTTGGTCAGGTCATCCGGTAGCAAGCCCATGTAGCCGCGAATGACGCGGCCATTCTGCTTGATTTGCTCAACGACGCCTCGCACCAGATCGACGGGAATCGCGAAGCCGATGCCTTCGGTCCCAGGGTCCTGAGCGAGTACGGCGGTATTGATGCCCACGAGTTCGCCCCGGCTGTTTACGAGGGCGCCTCCGGAGTTGCCGGCGTTTATCGCGGCATCCGTTTGAATGAAGTTCTCGAAAGTGACCAGGTTTAGCAGGCCACGTCCCGTTGCGCTCACGATTCCCTGGGTGACTGAAGTCTTGAGTCCGTAAGGATTGCCGATCGCCAGCACCACGTCACCGATGCGCAGCTGGGCCGAATTGCCCATTTTTATGGCGGGAAGGGTGCCAAGGTTAATGCGCAGCACGGCCAGGTCGGTCTCGGCATCAACGCCGATGATCTCCGGTTCGGCGATGCGGCCATCGGCGAGCTGAACGCGGATCTCGGTCGCGTCCAGGATAACGTGGTAATTCGTCACAAGGTCTCCCTCGGGGTCGATAATCACCGCCGAGGCAAAGCTCGTGTCGACACGAAATCGTGTCGTGGCATCCGGCGTATCGCTGTCCTGGAAGAGCCGTTTCGTGTAGATGTTCGCGACCGACGCGGCGCTCAGGTCGACCGCATCTGCATAGCTCGCCGGCGCCGTGGCAGACTCCCTGAACCCGGGCATCAGGTCCGGTCGGACCAGGACCACGAGAAACGCGACTGCCAGGCCGACAAGGATTGACTGCAAAAGAAAGATGAGAACTGATCTTGAATCGGCCACGTGATGTTCCAGAATCCTCGTTTTTCCTCACTAGCCAACTTCGATATGCGCCGTGTATACTACGGCGTGGTTCCGCACTTAGTTCCCGGAGAATCCGCCATCCTGACGGCAAACTGGGCTTGCTGCAAATCTACCAGTTTCGAAATAAAGCAAAAACTCGCTGTTTAGGCGGCCGCCAAGAAGGCGGCGTATAGGAGTGCCTGATGACCGAAGACGACCTTGATCGCAATAGGCGTCATTTCCTTACCATTGCTACCGCAGTAACCGGGGCCGCTGGCGTCGGACTGGCCGCAATTCCGTTTCTTTCCTCCCTGAAACCCAGCGCACGTGCGCAGGCGCTCGGCGCACCCGTGGAAGTCCCGCTGGCGTCGATGCAACCGGGAGAACTCGTGCGAGTACTTTGGCGCGGCAGACTGGTTTTCGTGTTGCGCCGCACCGAAGAGATGCTGGCCCGTCTGCCGCAGGTCGTCGATGATCTGCGAGACCCGAACTCCGAGGTCGCGGATCAGCAGCCGGAATACACCGTGAATGACACGCGCTCGGTCAAACCCGAATACCTGGTGGTGGAAGGTTCGTGTACGCATCTCGGGTGCGCGCCGCTCGAGGACTTCGAAGTCCGTCCGGCGGAGGGATGGGAAGGCGGCTTCTTCTGCCCTTGCCACGGCTCGAAGTTCGACCTTGCGGGACGCGTTTACAAAGGCGTGCCGGCCCCAACCAACCTTAGGGTTCCACCGCATCGATTCGTCAGGGATGACCTGATCCTGATCGGTCAGGACACGGGAGCAGCGTAATGGCGAGGATTGAAGCAGAAGTCGGCAAGCCGCAGGGCGGGCTGGTGAAGTGGATCGACGATCGGTTCCCGATGACCGCGACACTGAAGTACCATATAACAGAGTACTACGCGTCCAAGAATCTCAATCTGTGGTACGTGTTCGGCGTGCTCGCGTTCGTGGTGCTGGCCATTCAGCTGTTGACGGGCATCTTTCTGACGATGAATTACAAGCCGTCGGCGACTGAGGCCTTCGCCTCGGTCGAGTACATAATGCGCGACGTCGAATGGGGCTGGCTGATTCGCTACATGCATTCAACCGGAGCATCGTTCTTCTTCATTGTGGTCTACCTGCACATGTACCGCGCGATGCTTTATGGCTCCTACAAGAAACCTCGCGAGCTGATCTGGCTCATCGGAATGTTAATTTTCTTCGTCCTGATGGCCGAAGCATTCGCCGGTTACCTGCTGCCCTGGGGCCAGATGTCCTACTGGGGGGCCCAGGTGATCATCTCCTTGTTCGGTGCTATCCCCTGGGTCGGCGAGGCGCTCGTGGAGATTATCCGTGGAGACTACTCAATCTCCGACATTACGCTGAACCGGTTCTTCGCGCTGCACGTGATTCTCCTGCCGCTGGTACTGGTTGGGCTGGTCTTCGTGCACATTGTGGCGCTGCACGAAGTCGGTTCCAACAATCCTGATGGCATCGAGATCAAGAAGAACAAGGATGCCAGCGGCAAGCCTCTGGACGGTATTACATTCCATCCCTATCACACGAGTAAGGACCTGGTTGTCATCATCGTTTTCCTGATGATCTTCTCGGCCGTCGTGTTCTTTGCGCCGGAGATGGGCGGCTATTTTCTGGAACACGCGAATTTCGAGCCGGCGAACGTTACGGCGACCCCGGAACACATCGCGCCCGTCTGGTATTTCACGCCGTTCTACGCGATTCTCCGGGCCGTACCCGACAAGCTATGGGGTTTCATCCTGTTCGGTCTGTCCGTCATCTTGCCGGTCTTCCTGCCCTGGCTGGATCGCTCGCGAGTCAAGTCGATTCGATATCGTGGCTGGATTTACAAGGGAGCGCTGGGCACGTTCACGGTCACTTTCCTGGTGCTTGGCTGGTTGGGCACTCAGCCGGCCGAGGGCTTGTACGTGTTGATGGCCCGTGTCTTCTCTGTCCTGTACTTCGCATTCTTCTTGCTAATGCCTTATTACACGGCGATCGACAAAACCAAACCGGTGCCAGACAGGGTGACCTATCATGCTTAAGCTGAGCAAAGGTGCCAGCGCGCTGGCACTGATTGCGGTGCTCGTGGCACCGAACGTGATCGCGGCCGGGACCAAGGTGTCATTGGAGCCGGCGGAGATCGACCCCGACAACATTTCATCGCTGCAGCGCGGCGCGCGCAACTTCATGAACTACTGCTCGGGGTGTCACGGGGCGCAGTACGTGCGTTACAACACGATCGGCAAGGCCCTGGACTTGTCGGAAGAGCAGCTTATCGACAATCTGATGTTCAATGCAGACAAGACCTTCGAGACGATCCAGTCGAGCATGCCGTCAGATGACGCCAAGCGCTGGTACGGCGTCGCTCCCCCGGATCTTTCGCTGGTGGCGCGGTCAAAAGGCGTCGACTATATCTATAACTTCCTGAGAGGCTTTTATATCGAAGAGCAAAGCCCGACAGGTGTCAACAACCTGGTGCTCGAGGGTACCAGCATGCCGCACGTGCTTTGGGAATTGCAGGGATACCAGACGGCGAAATTCTCATCGCATAGCAATGAAGACGGTTCCGTTACGAAATCGTTCGAAGGCTTCGAAGCAATGAACGCCGGGGCGATGGATGCGGAGGACTATGACGAGTTTGTTCGTGATACCGTTAATTTTCTTGCCTATATATCGGAGCCCATACGTTCCGATCGGCGCAAGCTCGGCGTCTGGGTGCTGATGTTCCTGATCTTTTTCTACATCGTCGCCTCGATGCTCAAGAAACAAATATGGAAGGACGTGAAGTGATGGCAGTAGTTCCAAACAGGCGCTCGGTAATGACGCTGTTCTCCCGGCCGACAGACATCCACAGCCATCGCGCACGCCTCGTGCTCGCCGAGAAGAACATCAACATCGAAATAGCAAATGTCGCCGGACCCGAATTACCGGAAGACCTGATGGATCTTAATCCATATCATACGGTTCCAACTCTGGTCGACCGCGACCTTACGCTTTATGACTCACGCGTCATTATCGAGTACCTTGATGAGCGGTTTCCTCACCCCCCGCTGATGCCCGTCGATCCTGTCACGCGCGCCCAGTTTCGATTGGCTTTATTCCGCATAGAGACGGACTGGTATTCGATCGCCGAGGAAGCGGAATTGAGCAACGATGGCAGGTTGGGCACAAAGTCCCGCAAGTTACTGCGTGAGAGCATATTGCAGAGCACCGAATTGTTCGGTGCCAGGCCGTTCTTCCTTAGCGAGGAGTTCTCGCTCGTCGACTGCACGATCGCGCCGCTGCTATGGCGCTTGCCAGTGTACGGCATCGAACTGGGTCCCAGCGCCGAGCCCATCGAAGGCTATATGAACCGCGTATTTGCGCGACGTTCTTTCCAACAGAGCCTTACCGAGTTGGAACAGGAAATGCGTCTATAGATCGCAGACCCCGACCGGGCCAGACAGCTTATGTTTAGTCGCCGGCAAGCCGCTGAATAGATGATAAGATATCGGGATAAAGCGGCAGATCAAGAATAATAGCAGTGAAGAATCCGAATCGATCAAAAAGACCGTATCTCATTCGGGCGATGCACGAGTGGATGATCGATAACCATCAGACTCCACACATCGTGGTTAGCGCAGTGTGCGATGGTGTCAGTGTGCCGAAAGAGCACATAAAAGACGGCAAAATAATCCTGAACATCAGTGATTCAGCGGCACATAACCTGAAGCTAGGCAATGAGGCTGTCAGTTTTCGTGCACGTTTTGGCGGCGTACCCTTCGATGTCTGGGCCCCGATTCGTTCCGTGCTGGGCATTTACGCGCGGGAAACCGGGCAGGGCATGATCTTTTCTCATGACTCCGATACGGCCGCCACGCGGGAGTCCGAGCAGAACATCGACGACACGCGCTCGCGCCCGCACCTGACTATCGTTAAATAGGAGCGCCTCCATCACAGGAGCTCGCCGAGGGGAATGTCGAAGCTGTCTACGTATCGCCAAGCAGCGTCCTATCGATCAGATCGCACAGGCAGTGGATGACGACCAGATGTACTTCCTGGATGCGCGCGGTACGCGTGGCGGGAACGCGGATTTCCACGTCCCCCTCCGTGAAGACGTCTGCCATGCGGCCACCGTCGCACCCGGTCAATGCAACCACGTTCATGCCGCGCTCGTGAGCGGTCGAAATCGCCCGGATAACGTTTTCAGAATTCCCCGATGTTGAGATGCCGAGCAATACGTCCGGCGCTCGACCCAGCGCACGTACCTGTTTGCTAAAGATCTCTTCATACGAATAGTCATTGCTTATTGATGTCAGCGTCGAGCTATCAGTGGTGAGAGCCACCGCGGGCAGGCCCGGGCGTTCCATCTCGAATCGATTCAACAGCTCGGATGAAAAGTGTTGTGCGTCGGCGGCAGAGCCGCCATTACCGCAACTTAGAATCTTGCCATCGTCAAGTAACGCGTCGCTCATCAGGCGTCCGGCCGCGACAATGCTGTCAGCGAGCTGTTCGGCTGCCGCCTGTTTCGTCACAATACTCTCCGCGAAGTGCTCGCGAACTCGCGTGACAGGATCCATGATCTCTCCCGCTTGAGAATGTCAGGCAATTCTAGCAGCAGTCATCGTGCGTTGGTCAGAACGTTGAATCATTGGGTCGAAACGCATCCTGAATCCACTCGATATTCGCGCCGTCGCTGCCAGTTATCGATACTACGTCGAATCGTGTCGAGTGCCGGGCGTAGTGCCGCTCGGTCGCCAGGTATTGTGCCGCGGTGCGTACAATCTTCTGTTGCTTTCGCTGGTCGACGGTCGCAGCGGCAGACCAGAAACGCGCGGAGCGTCGAAAGCGGACTTCGACAAAAGCCAGACAGTTGCCGTGCAGCATGATTAGATCGATTTCGCCGCCGCGACTGCGATAGTTCCGGGTGACGGGCTGTAATCCCTTGCTCAACAAAAAGCGAAACGCTGTTTGTTCTGCTCGTTTGCCTATTGTTCCTGTGTCGCTGGGTCCCATGGCGCATCGTCGGCAGCATCGGGCATGATGGCTTCACCGTCGTCACTTATATTCTGTATCGGACCGCCAACTGCTTCGATCGGGGGCAGGGCTACCGCTTCCCCATTCTGAAACTGCGCCCAGGCCAGACGCCTGTGCACCCGTCCATTCGCATCCAGGAACAACGTGCCTGAAGCGCCGTCCACCTCGGCCATTCCGCCGCCGCGCGACGCGAACAGTGCGCCGATCAGGTTGTACGCGTCGTAACCCATCGCGTGGAGGCGGGCCATGCGACGCTCGTTCGGCCAGTATTCGGCGAACTCGTTGGGCAGGTCAGCGATCCATGGCTGGGGATCGACGACCCAGGGCGTATCGGCAAACATAACCCCATTCAGGTCGGCGTTTGATCGACCGTCCAATGCATTGACGGAGGATGTCGAATACACCGGCAAATCCCCGGAGTAATGAAACTTGAGCTGCGCCTTCATCAAGCGACCGACCGGTGCATTGGAGGCGAGAAAAATGAATTCCGCGTCCTGTCGTCTGCGCGGATCGAACTGCAGGTTACCGCCTATGTTGGCGCGCATGCGCTGGTAGCGAGCGACACTGCCGCTCAGGCCCATCAGGTTTTCTATCTCGTTGGAAAAATCCTGAACACCCGGGTTGTAGCTACGATAGTCCAGCAGCGTGCCACCGAGACCCTCAAATTCCGTTGCAAAGCTCGTGAGGAGACGACGTCCCCAGTCGTTGCTCGGTACCAGTGCGACGGCGCGCGTGTGGCCATCACCCAGTGCTCGAACTGCGGCCGATATCGCCTCGTCCTCGGGCGACAGAGCAAACTGGTACAGGCCGGGCGGCGCCAGTGATTCCTCGGGCAGGTAGTTGAGCGTCAGTACGGGTACCGGCACCAAAATGTCGTTGGCGAGCTGTACGACGTTGTTCTTTAGCAGCGGGCCAACAACGAATTCGGCGCCAGCGTCAACGGCGGCAGCATACGCCGAGCTGCCGCCCCCTTCCGCATTTACGTCATAAATTAGGACACTTTGCCGGTCGTCGAGTCCGGCCGCTGCGGCGAAGTAAGCGCCCAGGAAACCGTTCTGTACGGCCTGGCCTGCGCCCGCTGCTCTGCCCGACAGAGGCAGCAGCAGCGCAATCTGGCGTGGATATTCGAGCAACAAGGTCTCGGGAAGCTGCAGGTCACCCAAAACCGTTGTGGCGGGGTGGCCTTCATTCAGCTGACGCCAACGCACGACGCCGTTACTCCAACCCACGCCTTGCTGCCCTGTCGATGCGGCCAGTGATCCGATGGTCAGCCAGCCGCGAACCACAGGGTCCATTGCGCTGTCGGCGGCGCGTCGCAAGACCTGCGGACTACTGACGAGCAAACCCTGCCACAAGCGACTGCGATTTCGCTCGATCGCACGGGGATCGCTTATCCAGGCTTCACGCTGCATCATCAGCTGCACCGCGCGCTCAGGGTCCTGTTTCTGTATCGATGCATCCGCACGCAGCGCCTCAACTCGAAGCCGGTCGCGGTCTGAAAGGGGCTGACGGCTCATCGGCTCCAGTATGTCGAGCGCTTCGTCCGCCCTGCCGGCATACAGTGACAGCGCCGCCGAGTTGGTCGACCAGATGGCCAGGAGGGGCCCGGCAGCGGGTCTTCGCAGGTTGTTGAACGCATATCTAGCGCGGTCAACGTCGCCGGCGTCCAGCCATTGCTCAATTGCGAGCAGCGTCAGGCGGTCCCGTTCCAGTCCGACCGCCTCGCTGGCGAGGTAAATATAGGCGCCCGCGGCTTCGGCGTGTTCGCCGCCTTCGGCAAGTCGACGGGCACGGTCTTCCTGGCTGCCGGAAAGACCGCCGAGCCCTGTCGTCTCACACCCGCCGAGCGAGATCAAAGCAAACAACAGGACGATGATGCTTGCGAAAAAGCGCACTTCGCGGGCAGGATGTCGGGGACTACTCATCATTATCTTGTAACCGGAAAAAGGCTGTGCGCTAAATGAGCGGCACATTGTTTATCGTTGCGACGCCGATTGGCAATCTGGAAGATTTGACACCGCGAGCCCGCAAAACGTTCGCCGAGGTCGATCTCATTGCAGCCGAGGATACCCGCCACACCGGTCGATTGCTATTCTCTATCGGCCTAAAAGCACGACTTTTGGCGCTGCATGACCACAACGAGGAGAAGGCAGTATCCGCTGTCATCGAGGCCCTCGAGTCGGGGCAATCAGTCGCACTGGTAAGCGACGCCGGAACGCCGCTTGTGAGCGACCCTGGCTATCGCCTCGTTCGAGCCGCACACGAGCGAGATATCAAGGTTTCTCCCGTACCGGGCCCCAGCGCGCTGACCGCCGTGCTTTCGGTAGCCGGGCTGCCAACCGACCGGTTTTGTTTCGAGGGATTCCTGCCGTCCAAAAGCGGGTCACGACGGGCAGCGCTGGAGCGGCTGCGCAACGAATCGCGAACGCTGATCTTTTACGAGTCCGTGCATCGGATTGCCGATGCGCTGCACGATTTGTGTGACGCGTTCGGTGACGAACGGCAGGCATTTATCGGTCGCGAACTGACGAAGCTCCATGAGCAGTGTGTGCAGGGATCGCTGCGTTCGCTAAGCGACAAAGTCGATGACGAAACGATTGTCGGGAAAGGCGAGTTTGCGATCGTAGTGGGCGGTGCCGATGAACCGGTCGAAACGTCGCTCGACGTCGATCGCGTGCTCGCAGAACTCAGCGCGCTGCTTCCCGCCAAAGATGCCGCCAGGGCATCTGCCGCGATCACAGGGCTCAAGAAGAATGCCTTATACCGACGCATTCTCGAACTGAAAGACGACCAAGGCCGGACGTAGCGCAGTTTTTGCAGTATTCGGGGTCGAACCGCGGTTTTTGCAGAAAACCGCGGTTCGACCCCGGTTAATCCGGTAAAATCAGGGCTGAGAGAGCCGGAGTCGGCCAGACAATCGCTGCAGCAATGCAGAGGAAAGTCCGGGCTCCTTCGGACAGGGCGCCAGGTAACGCCTGGGGGGCGTGAGCCCATGGAAAGTGCCACAGAAAACAAACCGCCGGCATCGCCGGTAAGGGTGAAAAGGTGCGGTAAGAGCGCACCGCGCGACTGGTAACAGTTCGCGGCACGGTAAACCCCGCCCGGAGCAAGGCCAAATAGGGGAGTGCGAGCTCAAGGCTCACCGTCGGTTCCGAACGGACTCCCGGGTAGGTTGCTAGAGGCAGCTGGCGACAGCTGTCCCAGATGAATGGTTGTCGATGACAGAACCCGGCTTATTGCCGGCTCCGGCTCTCTCACCTCACACTTTTCCCCAGGAAAATCGTCAAATCTGCTCAGTCGATCGGGAGCGGGGAGACATTTCGTGCCGGTTGCGCAGACTCGCGCAAAATGACGAGAAAACGACCAACTGTCGGTGTTTGCCGACTCATTTTTCACGTCTTGTCGAAGAAGCAGCTATAAGCAACTGATTTACTTAGCGCGAACTCCGCCATATTTCGCCCTTTTTCGGCCACCGGAAAGCCCCTAAGTCACTGTACAACAACAATTAATTGCTTTTGTTTGTTGACGGTCGCGTTGGCCGCCACCTATAGTGTCGAAAAGTGGATAAAAGTGGGAGGAAAGGGGTTGCCCGCCCAGGATTCGCGCCAGAAGAGCGGAGCCCGGGGCCATCCCTGACACCGTGTTTCGAGGGGCTACCAAAGTCACGTTGGACGCCAAAGGGCGTATGGCTATACCGACCCGTTATCGGGAGCGGCTGGGCGCCCGTTGTGATGGCCAGATCATCGTTACCGTCGATAAAGACCATTGTCTGCTCGTTTACCCCCTGCCGGATTGGGAAGAACTCGAACGCAAGCTCGTTCGACTGCCGAGCATGAACAAAGCCGCGCGCCGCATTGTGCGAATTATGGTGGGTTACGCGACTGAGGTCGAGATGGATGGCAGTGGCCGGATTCTCGTGTCGCGCGAGCTGCGCGATTTCGCGAGCCTGGAAAAGAACGGAATGCTAATCGGGCAAGGCAACAAATTCGAACTTTGGGATGAACAAACCTGGAATGAAAAACGCGATGCGTGGCTTAGCGAGGAAGACGAGGGCGAAATGCCGGCCGACCTCGAGTCGATTTCTTTCTAGTTTGTTTTCCAAACAATGAGCAGCAGCGTGCATGTGCCGGTGCTGCTGGGGCCGGTCCTTCAGGGACTGAAAATAAAACCAGACGGCTGTTATGTCGACGCAACGTTCGGACGGGGTGGTCACAGCGGGGAGATTTTGAAGTGCCTGAATGCAGAGGGTCGACTGATTGGTATCGATCGCGATCCACAGGCGATTACTTCGGCGGCAAGAACTCTTCGAGACGATCCGCGAGTTGAACTGATCAGAGGTGAATTTGCGCAACTTAAATACCTCATTGGCGAAAGAAAGAACGAAATGGGCGGATCACTCATCGGCAAGGTGGATGGATTGCTGCTCGATCTGGGCGTTTCGTCCCCGCAATTGGATGAAGCGGATCGAGGATTCAGTTTCATGCGCGACGGGCCGCTCGACATGCGGATGGACCCGGACTCGGGCGTATCAGCCAGCCGATGGCTTACGTCGGTGGATGAAATAGAATTGCGTCGCACGCTTTCAAAATTCGGTGAAGAGCGACACGCTGCACGTATCGCGCGCGCAATCGTCGAAGCCCGTGATAAGGGGCCGATCGAGCGCACGTCGCAACTTGCCGCAATTGTCGATGCCGCGGTGCCCGCGCCACACGGTAAGCATCGTCCGAAGAAGCACGCGGCGACGAAGACTTTTCAGGCGATACGTATCGCAGTAAATGCGGAGCTTGAACAACTGGAAGCCGCGCTGAGCCAGGCGATCGACGTGCTGAGACAGGGCGGGCGTCTCTGTGTCATCAGCTTCCACTCGCTCGAAGATCGCATTGTGAAGCGATTCATGCGCGATATGTCCCGTGTGCCGGAACCCTATCGCGGTATGCCGTCGATTCCCGAGGTGTACCGGCCCAAATTGAAGCTCATCGGTAAAGCGATTGCGGCGACGAGCGAAGAAATCGCGGCCAATCGCCGGGCGCGAAGCGCGCGACTGCGAATAGCGGAGCGGACATGACGCCGACCGATAGGAATTCGCATCCGTTCTTGCTGGTGTTCGTATTCGCCGTGATCTGCGTACTGAGCGCCGTCGCTCTGGTCTACACCAAGCATGAGTCACGCAAGCTATTCGTTGAACTTGAGGGACTGACGAACGAACGCGATGCGCTGAACATCGAGTGGGGTCAGCTTCAAATCGAGCAAAGCACCTGGGCCCAACATGCGCGAATCGAGCAGGTAGCGACAGAAGAGCTGTCCCTGGTGCGTCCGGACGCAACCGAAATCTTTGTGATTGAAAGTCGATGACGCGCGGCGCAGAAACCAAACAAAAAGCGGAACGCCGCTTCGTTGGCAGAGTAACGCTAATACTCGGATTCTTCTGTCTGTTAGCGGGTTCGCTGGTTGCCCGTGCGGTTCACCTTCAGGTGCTCGATAAGGATTTCCTGAACCAACAGGCAGACACGCGGCACCTGCGTACCGAAAAGATTTCAGCGCATCGCGGCACGATAACCGACCGCTACGGAGAGCCGCTCGCCATCAGTACGCCGGTCGACAGCATCTGGGCGAATCCGAAGGAGTTCGCGACGGCCGTCGACAACGTACCGCAGCTGGCAAAGGCACTTGGCGTAGACGCTCAGACGCTGATGCGCCGCATAACGCGCAGCATGGATAAAGAATTCGTTTTCCTGAAACGTCACCTGAGCCCGGAGCAGGCAAGCCAGGTCCTCGCACTCAAGCTGCCCGGAATCAACGTGCAGCGAGAGTACCGCCGCTACTATCCGGCATCGGAGGTGACCGGCCACCTCGTGGGCTTCACCAATATTGACGATGAAGGCCAGGAGGGTCTCGAGCTTGCATTCAACCACTGGCTGGCGGGTGAGTCAGGAGCCAAGCGTGTTCTCAAAGACAGGCTGGGCCGATCGATCGAAAATGTCGAGAGTATACGTCCGGCACGTCACGGCAAGGATCTCAAGACCAGCGTCGATCTGCGGCTGCAATACCTTGCGTATCGCTCGCTCAAGACAGCGATCAGGACCTATGGCGCACGCTCCGGTTCCATCGTCGTGCTCGATGTGAAAACAGGCGAAGTGCTGGCGATGGTCAACCAGCCGACTTACAACCCGAACGACCGCTCGCAGTTCTCGCCGGCGCGCTATCGCAACCGTGCCATAACGGACCTTTTCGAACCCGGCTCCAGCATTAAGCCTCTGATCATCGCCGCGGCACTTGAGTCCGGTGACTATCGTCCCGGCAGTCTGGTCGACACCGCGCCCGGGTTTATTACCGTCGGGGCAAAGAAGATCGAGGACAGCGAAAATCTCGGTCGCGTAACCCTGACAACAATACTGGCCCGCTCGAGCAACGTCGGCGTAACGAAACTGGCGATGACGCTTCAGCCGGATCAGCTCTGGGAGACGATGACGCAATTTGGATTCGGCGCATTGACGACCAGCGGATTTCCCGGAGAGTCCGCGGGCAGGCTCACCTATTTCAGTCACTGGAAGCCGATTAACCAGGCAACCCTTGCTTACGGTTACGGTGTCTCGGTAACGCCGCTGCAGCTCGCACAGGCCTATGCCGTACTCGGGAATGAGGGCAGCATGCAGTCGATTTCGCTGGTCGGAATCGATCAGCCGAGCGATACCCAGCGGGTTGTATCGCCAGATACGGCGGTCGCGGTACGGCGCATGCTCGAAGAAGTTGTTCGACCGGGCGGCACCGGGACCAAAGCCTCGGTCGACGGCTACCGCATTGCCGGAAAGACCGGTACAGCGTGGAAGGCGGCTGACGGCGGGTATTCAGAGGACAAGTACATCTCAATATTTGCAGGCCTCGCGCCGGCCAGTGATCCGCGACTGGCGACGGTTGTCGTGATCGATGAGCCAGGCGGTGAGCTCTACTATGGCAGTGACGTTGCTGCACCCGTGTTCGCCGACGTCATGGCTGAATCATTGCGGCTGCTGGCGGTGGCACCCGATGCGATGCCACCGCGCGAACCCGGTGCCGAGCTGCAGGCAATGGCGAAGCGGACGCCGAGTCGATGAGCATGCCGGCTAAACATCTACCCGCCATGTTGACCCTCGCTGACCTGTTGCAGGGCTATGCGGATGCGCCGTCGCTGCCGGTGCAGGGTATCGCCAGCGACAGTCGCCGAGTTCGCGACGGCTATATTTTTCTTGCGTGTCAGGGCATCAGCAGCCACGGGCTCGATTACGCTGCGGAGGCAAAGGCGGCGGGCGCGAGCGCGGTCGTTTACGACGCATCAACTGCTGAGGTGCCGGATGACATCGGGCTGCCGATGGTCGCCGTCGAGGGGCTCGGCGAAAAGCTCGGCGATATAGCCAGCCGATTCTACGATCATCCGTCCGAATCCCTGCGCGTCATTGGCGTCACCGGCACGAACGGCAAGACGACGGTTGCATGGCTCATTGCCGAATGCGCCCGATTCCTGGGTTTGCGGTGTGCGTATCTCGGTACCTTGGGATACGGCGTCGATGAACTTCAGATGACGGAGGGAATGACGACACCTGCGGCGATCGAATTGCAGGAGCGACTTGCCGAATTTGTCAAGCAGGGCGCGGATTTTGCCGCGATCGAGGTGTCATCTCACGCGCTGTCGCAGGGTCGTGTCGATGGTGTTCGCTTCGAAGCCACTCTGTTTACAAACCTGACTCGCGATCATCTCGATTATCACTCGGATATGCGGGCCTATTTTGAAACCAAGGCGCGGCTGTTCCTGGAATCCGACACCCATTGTCGAATCGTCAACATCGATTCGGAATTTGGCGGGGAGCTGGCCACCCGCTGCGGAAAGGGCGTTGTGCGTGTCTCGACCGACTTCGATCGCGTCGGCGATGGCGGACCTTTCGTATTCGTACGCTCCGTTGTGCTACACGAGCTTGGATCCGACGTGTCGTTCACAAGCGCCTGGGGCGATGGCCGTTTCACATTGCAGCTAGCGGGCGACTTCAACGTCGCGAATGCGGCCATCGTTCTCGCATTGATGTTACAGCAGGGCGTCGCTATTGATGCGGCCTGTGATGCACTGTCAAAAGTGCAGGCACCGCCCGGGCGCATGCAGCGCGTCGTCGCCGAAGGCCCTGCCGTCTATGTGGACTATGCACATACGCCGAAGGCCACCGAAGTCGTGCTGCGGGCGCTGCGACCACATTGCCGCGGCAAGCTCTGGTGTGTATTTGGCTGCGGCGGAGAACGCGATACGGGCAAGCGGCCGCTCATGGCGAGGATCGCCGAGCAGCTGGCCGACCATATTGTCATTACGAGTGACAATCCACGCAACGAAGATTCCTGGCAGATCATCGACGACATCGTCGCAGGCCTTGCTCGGGCCGAGGCGGCGACGATCATCGAGGATCGTGCGGCGGCTATCGCCTGGGTGATTGACCATGCGGACGAGACGGACATCGTCCTGATAGCGGGCAAAGGCCATGAAGACCGCCAGCAAATTGGTGCGGAGAGTCGTCCGTTTTCCGACTACGGGGTGGCGCAGGCGGCTTTGGCCGCGGTCACCAAAAGGAGCGCGCAATGATCGATTCATTGAGCGCTGCAGCCAACAGCATGGGCGGCGTTTTGAACGGCGAGGACCGCAACTTTGCCGGTATAAGCACCGATACTCGCACGCTGCGTGACGGCGAACTGTTTTTCGCGCTGCGTGGCCCGAACTTCGACGGTTCCGATTACGTACAGACGGCGGCAGAAAATGGCGCCGCGGCAGCGGTGGTCGCTCGACGTTTGGTGGCCGATATCCCGCAGATCGAAGTGGACGACACGCGAGTAGCGCTGGGACGATTCGCTGCTTCGTGGCGTCGGCAGTTTGACGTTACGGTCATAGCTATCACCGGCAGCAACGGCAAGACCAGCACCAAGGAACTGATCAGGGCTTGCCTCGCGCCGCAGGCTCCGACGCTGGCGACGCACGGCAACCTCAACAATGAGATCGGCGTTCCTCTGATGTTGGCGCGGATTGCCAGCGAACATCGATTCGCTGTATTTGAGCTTGGCGCCAATCATGCCGGAGAAATCGCGTACCTCACGGCACTTGCGAGACCCGACGTCGTCGTCATCACGAATGCTGCCGAGGCACATCTCGAAGGGTTTGGCTCGGTCGAAGGGGTCGCGCGCGCGAAAGGCGAGATCCTGCAAAACGATGAGCGCCCGGAAGTTGCTGTTCTGAACGCCGACGATCCGTATTTCGACTACTGGTCTTCGCTGATCCAGGACGCACGCATGATTAGCTTTGGGCTGGGCGCCTCGGCGGATGTTCGCGCAACCGGAATTGACACCGGTATCGAGTATTCGCAATTCCAATTGCACTTTCCGGGCGAACAGGTCGCCGTAAGGCTGCCGCTTCCAGGTATCCATAACGTGCGCAACGCATGTGCGGCCGCAGCGGTCGCGCATGCGCTCGGGATTGATTCGGCGCAAGTAAAAATTGCACTCGAAGCCGTCAGTCCTATCAGTGGTCGGCTGCAGCCTATGCGTGGCACAAACGGTTGCACGCTGTTTGACGACAGCTACAACGCCAATCCGCTATCGGTCGCGGCCGCCGCAGAATTCCTGGCGCAGCTGTCGGGCGAAAACTGGCTCGTGCTCGGTGATATGAAGGAGCTGGGAGACGATGCGGCAGATCTGCACCGTGAGGTCGGTGAGAAAGCACGTGCCAGCGGGATCGATCGCCTGTTCGCTTTGGGCGCCCTGTCAAGTAACGCCGTCGAGGGATTTGGCGAGCATGGGAGTTGGTATGGAAGTGTCGATGCACTGGTCGACGAGCTGACTCGTAGTCTCAATGATTCCACCAACGTTCTCGTAAAGGGATCGAGATCGATGCACATGGAGCGCGTCGTTGATGCGCTGCGCGAAGTCGAAGCAGCGAGAAAAGAGGCCTGATTATGCTGCTCTATGTCACCAACTATCTCGCGCAATTCGAATCCGGCTTCAACGTATTCAATTACCTGACGATGCGCGCAATTCTCGGCGCATTAACCGCGCTCGTGCTGTCATTCATTATCGGGCCACGCATGATCAAACGCCTGAGCGTGAACCAGCTCGGGCAACCCGTTCGCGAAGAAGGTCCCGAGACGCATCTGCTCAAGGCGGGCACGCCGACCATGGGCGGCGCCTTGATTCTGACCGCAATCGCATTCAGCACGGTGCTTTGGGCCGATCTCGAAAACATGTATGTCTGGATCGTGCTGTTCGTCACGCTGTCTTTCGGTGTCATCGGCTATGTCGATGATTACAAGAAACTCGTATTGCAAGATCCCGCCGGCATCTCGGCGGCGCAAAAGCTCTTCTGGCAGTCTAGTGCGGCCCTTGTTGCCGCCATTGCTCTGTACGTCACGGCAACTGATGAGGCGCAAACCTCATTGTTGATTCCGTATTTCAAGGATCTGGCTATCCCCCTGGGGCTTTTTCAGGTTGTCGTGACGTACTTTTTTATTGTCGGCTTCAGTAATGCGGTGAATCTTACTGATGGCCTTGACGGTCTCGCGATCATGCCGACCGTCCTTGTTGGTGGCGCGCTTGGCATCTTTGCCTACGTTACCGGAAACGTAAATTTCTCCGGGTACCTGGACATACCGTATGTCGCAGGCACTGGCGAAATACTGGTCTTTTGCACGTCGCTTGCCGGGGCGGGCCTCGGTTTTCTCTGGTTCAACACCTACCCGGCACAGGTCTTTATGGGCGACATCGGTGCACTGTCACTCGGCGCCGCGCTCGGAGTCGTGGCGGTCGTGGTGCGGCAGGAGATCGTACTCGCGATTATGGGCGGCGTATTCGTCGTCGAGACGCTGTCGGTCATGATCCAGGTCGCGTCGTTCAAGCTGACCGGCAGGCGCGTATTTCGGATGGCGCCGTTGCACCATCATTTCGAGCTCAAAGGCTGGGCCGAGCCGAAGGTCATCGTTCGTTTCTGGATTATCACAGTCATCCTCGTGCTGATCGGATTGGCGAGTCTCAAGATACGATGAACGTCGCAAAAGAAACAGCCAGCAAAGACCTGGTCGTTGGACTCGGCGCAACCGGATTGTCCATCGCTCGCTATCTTCGCAGAGCCGAAATCGACGCCCTGTTTTTCGACAGCCGCGAAGCTCCGCCCGGGATACAGGAGCTCGACGACATCTGGCCGAACGCAAAGGTACTGCTGGGAGACGCCAAGCTCCCGGTTCGCGTTGCGAGGATCATCGCGTCGCCGGGCATCTCGGACAGCCATCCCTTGTTGAAAAGGGCTCGGCAAGAGCATGTCGAAGTCATTTCCGATATTGAACTGTTTGCGCGAGAGGCGAAGGCACCCTTTGTCGCTATCACGGGCTCCAATGGCAAGAGCACGGTTACGACGCTGCTTTATTACATGTGCGTCGCCGATGGTCGTGAAACGCTCGCCGGAGGTAATCTCGGGGAGCCGGCGCTTGACCTTCTCGAATTTCCGACACCGGATATCTATGTCCTGGAGTTGTCGAGCTTCCAGCTGCATCGAACCCAGAAATTGCCGGCTGCCGTTGCGGTCCTGCTAAATGTCTCGCCCGATCACCTCGACTGGCACCTGGACGAGGCGGAATACCGCGAATCGAAATACCGTATTTATCGCGAGGCTGAGGCCGCCGTGGTCAATCGAGCGGACGCGATGGCAGTCAAGCGCGCCCGGCACTGCCCACGCGTGATCAGTTTCGGCGTCGATGCTCCGGCGGAGAAGCAGTATGGACTGCGAGACGAGGATGGCGAGACCTACCTTGCACGTGGCGAAGCATTGCTGATCTCGGTGCGGGACCTACCAATGTACGGCGTTCATAATCAGCTCAATGCGCTCGCCGCGCTGGCGGCAGGAGAGCTGGTCGGATTGGATATGTCGGCGATGCTACAGGTTCTCGCTGAATTCCCGGGCCTGCCGCATCGCATGCAGTCCGTCGCGCGAGTTGGCGCCGTCGACTATGTCAACGATTCCAAGGCGACCAACGTCGCGGCAGCCGTCGCCTCGATAAACTCCGTTGAAGGCATGCTGGTCTTGATTGCCGGGGGCGATGGCAAGGGCGGTGACTTCCGTGAGCTTGCCGAAGCGCTAGAAGGCAAGTTGCGTGGCGCGGTGCTGATTGGAAAAGACGCGGAGAAAATCGCTGCAGCACTGAATACGGCGATGCCGGTGACTTTCGCCAACGATATGTGGGAGGCCGTGAAGATGGCCGCTTCCTGCGCGGAGCCTGGGGATACGGTGCTGCTCGCGCCGGCGTGCGCGAGCCTGGACCAGTATGACAACTACATGGCCCGGGGCGACGCCTTTTCTACGGCTGCACGGGGGCTGAAGCGATGAGGTGGAGCTCTCACAGCGTAACGATGCCATTCCCGGCGCGACTCCGGACGTCGCTGCAGGTTGACCCGGTGCTTTTCACGCTGGTCCTCATGTTGCTGCTGGGCGGCCTGGTAATCCTCGCATCCGCTTCGATCTCCATATCGGAGAATGCCATAGGCAATCCGTTCTTCTATCTGCAGCGGCAGCTGATCGCGGCGGTGCTCGGCACCGTCGCGGGTGGCATCTGCCTTTTTGTCCCAATGCGGTTCTGGCAGAGCCTCGGGCCACTGCTGTTGCTCTGTGGCATCGCCCTGCTGGTGCTGGTGCTCGTGCCGGGGATTGGCTATGAAGTCAACGGCAGCACGCGATGGGTGCGAATCGGCTTTATGAATCTGCAGGTGTCGGAGCCGGCGCGCCTGTGCCTGTTGCTCTACCTCGCCGGCTACCTGGTTCGTCGCAACAAGGCTTTGCGCGAGGGGTTCATGGGATTCCTCCGCCCTATGCTGGTCCTGACCGTGGCCTGCGTCCTGTTGTTGAGAGAACCGGATTTTGGCGCGGCGCTCGTGCTGCTCGCGACAGCGCTCGTCATGCTGTTTGTCGCCGGCGCACGCATCCGTGATTTTCTGCTGTTCTTCTCGATCGGCGTCATGGCTATGGCGACGCTGGCCATCACGGCCCCTTATCGCATGAAACGGCTCACGGGATTTCTCGATCCATGGGCCGATCCCTACAACTCCGGGTTTCAGCTGACCCAGTCGCTGATCGCAATCGGCCGAGGCGAGTGGTTTGGCGTCGGCCTCGGCGACAGCGTGCAGAAGCTTTTCTACCTGCCCGAAGCGCATACCGATTTCGTATTCGCGGTGTTCGCCGAAGAATTTGGACTGGCCGGGTCGGTAGTCCTGATCGGGATATTCGTGGCGTTGCTCTGGCGTGTTTTCAAACTGGGGATGCGCGCCGCAAAAGCGGAGCGCTTTTTCGAAGCCTACATCGCGATCGGCCTTGGTACCTGGATTGGACTGCAGGCATTTATCAACGTCGGCGTAAATATGGGCCTGTTACCGACCAAAGGTCTGACCTTGCCGCTGGTCAGTTACGGTCGCAGCAGCCTGATTATCACGATGATCTGCATTGGTTTATTGCTGAGGATCCATCACGAGCTCGCGGTTGACGCGAAACCGGTCAATCGAAAACGAGGCAAGCGAAAATGAGCGCCGGACCGATTTTAGTGATGGCTGGCGGCACGGGCGGCCACGTCTATCCCGCGTTGGCGGTTGCACGCCTCTTGCAGGCCAGGTCGCAGGAAATCGTCTGGCTCGGTACCCACCGCGGCCTCGAATCTCGCGTCGTTCCGGCCGCCGGTATCGATATGGAATGGATCAGCGTAAAGGGACTGCGGCGCAAGGGCGCACTCGCACTGCTGATTGCTCCGTTTCAAATTGGCTGGGCGTTGTTGCAGTCGCTCGGCGTTATCTTTCGTCGCCGCCCCGCAGCGGTGCTCGGCATGGGTGGATTCGTTAGCGGTCCCGGCGGCGTTGCCGCCTGGCTGACACGGCGACCGCTCGTGATTCACGAGCAAAACGCCGCAGCGGGCCTGACCAACCGTCTTCTGGCGCGTCTTGCCCGGGTTGTGCTGCAAGCCTTCCCGGGCAGTTTTAATTCTGCAGCCGACGTTGAAACCGTTGGCAACCCGGTTCGGGGAGAAATCATGGCGGTTCCACGACCCGCCGACCGCTACAACAATCGACAGGGCCCACTTCGACTCCTGGTGCTCGGTGGCAGCCAGGGCTCGCTCGCTCTCAACAGTGCGGTGCCCGCAGCCCTGGCGGAGCTGGACCCCGAGTCCCGGCCTATCGTGCGACATCAGTGTGGCGAGCGGACGCTGGACGTGGCGCAGGCCGCCTATGCGAAGCATGGTGTTGACGCCGATCTGTTGCCCTTTATCGAGGACATGGCTGCGGTTTACGCCTGGGCCGACCTGGTGATCTGCCGCGCCGGGGCGCTAACGGTTGCCGAACTGTGCGCCGCCGGGCTACCCGCCATTTTCGTGCCGTATCCGTCGGCTGTGGACGACCATCAGACCGCCAATGCCGGGCCGCTGGTCAGCGCGGGGGCTGCAACGATAATACAGGAGTCCGAGCTGACTCCGGAGCGCCTCGCTGGCGTGTTGCGTGACTGGCTTCTGTCACGCGACCGGCTGCGAGATCGCGCCGAAAAAGCACGTTCGCTTGCCGCCCCGAATGCCGTTCGTCGAATCGCCGAGCATTGTCTCGTGCAAGCGGGGGCAGCGCTATGAACCACCGTAAGGCGCTGATGCGGCATGGTACCGGGAGAGCGGCATGATCAACCGCATGCGTCGAATTCACTGCGTGCATTTCGTCGGCATCGGCGGCTCGGGAATGTCCGGAATTGCCGAGGTGATGTTGAGCCTGGGTTACGCGGTACAAGGTTCGGATCTGAAGCGCAACAAACAGACACGGCGCCTTGAGAGTCAGGGTGCCACCATCTTCATCGGCCACGCTGCCGACAATATTCGCGATGCTGACGCTGTCGTCGTCTCCAGCGCGGTCGATGAAACCAATGCCGAAGTGGCTGCGGCAAGAGGACTGCGCATGCCCGTTGTCAGTCGCGCCGAAATGCTGGCCGAGCTGATGCGCTTCAGGTACTCGATCGCGGTTGCAGGGACGCACGGCAAGACGACGACGACAAGTCTTGTCGCAAGCGTGTTGGCCGAAGGCGGACTCGATCCCACCTTCGTGATCGGCGGACGACTGAAAAGCGCGGATGCTAATGCCCGGCTCGGGCAGGGCGATTACCTCGTGGCGGAGGCCGATGAAAGTGACGCCTCCTTCGTGCACCTGAAGCCGATGCTGGCCATCGTTACCAATATCGATGCCGACCATATGTCGACCTACGATGGCGATATCGAAAAGCTTAAAAGCGGCTTCATCGAGTTCTTGCACAACCTGCCGTTCTACGGACTGGCCGTCGTATGTGTGGATGACGCCGGCGTGAATGACGTGCTCGGCGACATCGGTCGTTCCGTCACGACTTACGGTGTCAGTGAAAGCGCAGATATCAGGGCGGTGAACGTCAGGTTCGATGAAGCCCATACGGAGTTCGACGTCATCCGGCAAAGTCGTTCGACCGAGGTGGACCCTTCGCGCGGGGACACAGCTAACGGTATGTCCCCAGCCCTGCGAGTACGTCTGCAGTTGCCTGGCATGCACAACGTGCGCAATGCGCTCGCCGCGATTGCGGTGGCGGACGAGTTGCAGATTGGCGACGAAGCCCTTGTCAACGCCCTGGAAAGCTTCGAAGGCATCGACCGCCGCTTCCAGAGCTTTGGCGAATTGCGAACCACCGCAGGGAAAGTCCTGCTGGTCGACGATTACGGCCATCATCCGACCGAAATTGCCGCGACCTTAGCGGCCGCAAAGTCCGGTTGGCCCAAAAAACGCGTGGTGCTTGTCTTTCAACCGCATCGCTACACCCGCACGCGTGACCTGATGGACGATTTCGCGAACGTACTGTCAGAGGCGGACGTGCTGGTGCTACTCGACGTCTACGCGGCCGGCGAAGAGCCGATCGCCGGAGCCGATGGTCGGTCAATGGCGCGGGCGATACGGATGCGTGGCGCGGTCGAACCCGTTTTTGTCGAGTCGCTCGACGAACTGCAGCCGGTGTTGGAAGGCCTGCTTGCCGACGGTGATCTGTTGCTCACGATGGGTGCGGGAGATATCGGTGCCTATGCAGCAGGACTGCCCGAACTGCTGTCCAACGGTCCGCCCCTGAAGGTTCACTCATGATGACGGTGGCGAAAGATCTCAAGGTGCAGGGCGACATCCGCTTCAACGAGCCGATGAGCCGTCACACGTCGTGGCGTGTCGGTGGGCCGGCGGAAATATTCTTCGTCCCGTCCAGTATCGATGACCTCGCGTCCTTTCTGGCAGAGCTCGATGCGGACACGCCATTGTTCTGGCATGGCGTCGGCAGCAATTTGCTGGTGCGCGACGCGGGGCTCCCGGGCGTCGTTATTTCAGCAAGCAAAATGCTGAAGCACATCGAACGCGTCGGCGATCGTCAGGTCAGAGCGGGCGCCGGCGTGCCGTGCACCTCGCTTGCGCGCCAATGCGTGCGCTGGCAACTCGGACCATCCGAGTTCTTCGCCGGCATACCCGGAACGGTCGGCGGCGCGCTGGCGATGAATGCCGGGGCACACGGTGGTGAGACCTGGGAGCGCGTTGCCAGCGTGCAGACAATCGATCGCAGCGGCGTCGTGAGGCAACGCGGCCCGGACGACTATACGGTCGGATACCGCAGCGTCGTGGGGCCCGCAAACGAGTGGTTCCTGGAAGCCGTTTTCGAGTTCGACCCGGCTATCAAGCCCAGCGTCCAGACGATGAAGTCGATGCTCGATCGTCGCAAAGAAACCCAGCCTCTGGGATTACCCAGCTGCGGCTCGGTGTTTCGCAATCCGCCAGGCGATTACTCGGCAAGGCTCATCGAGACGGCCGGCCTGAAAGGCTATCGCATCGGGGGCGCGGAAGTTTCAACGAAGCACGCCAATTTCATTATCAACCGCGACGACGCAACCGCCAGCGATATCGAGGAATTGATCGAGCATGTCCGTAAGGCCGTGCTCGAAGCTCATGGCGTAGATCTGAAGCACGAAGTCCGCATCGTCGGTGAGGCGCCGTCATGACTCACTCTGCCGCAATGCTGGATCAACGACGCGTCGTATCCGATGCCGGCGATTTTGGTCGGGTAGCGGTGATGCTGGGCGGGCGCTCGAGCGAGCGGGAAGTATCGCTGGACACGGGCACGGCCGTCCTCAACGCATTGCGCGCGCGTGGCGTCGATGCGCACGCATGGGACCCGGCGGAAAAGACCTTGTCGCAGTTTGCAACCGCGGGATTCGATCGCGCATGGATAGCCCTTCACGGCCCGGGTGGCGAGGACGGTGCGCTGCAAGGGGCACTTCAGTGGCTCGATATGCCGTACACCGGGAGCGGCGTAATGGCGTCGGCGCTGGCCATGGACAAGGTGCGCAGCAAGCACCTGTTTCGTGCTCGTGACATACCGACGCCGGATTACGCGGTGGTCCGTTCGCACGCGGACGCGTCGGTTGCGGCGGAGCAGCTTGGTTTGCCACTCATCGTCAAGCCGTCAGGGCAGGGCTCCAGTGTCGGGATGTCAAAAGTACTCGAGCGCGCCGATCTCGAGGAAGCCTTGGATACAGCGCTGCAGTACGACGCTACCGTTTTGCTCGAACAATGCATAAGGGGCGACGAGCTCACCGTAGCCGTATTGCAGGGCAGCGCATTGCCGAGCATTCGCATCGTTACGCCACGGGTTTTTTATGACTACCGCGCGAAATACGAATCAGACCGGACCGAGTACATCTGTCCCGGGGCCTCCAGCGATTCGCAAGAACGGCTGTGTGCCGATCTCGCGATTAAGGCATTCGAGGAACTCGGTTGCACAGGCTGGGGCCGCGTCGATTTCATGGCGGACGACGAAGGTCAACCGCTAGTCCTCGAAGTCAACACGGTACCGGGTATGACCAGCCACAGCCTTGTGCCGATGGCCGCGAAGCAGGCGGGAATCGATTTCGAGACGCTTTGCTGGCGGATTCTGGAAACCAGTTTCAAGGCAGATCAAGCAGACAACGTCATCGAGGTGGCAGCACATGGCGCGTAAACAGGCCAGGCGTCGCAAGTCGAAGCCTGCGCAGCAAATAAAGATGCCAAGCGTTCGCATCGGTCGTGTCGTCAAACCGCTATTCGCGATTGGCATCGTGTTCGCGACGTACGAACTTAGCCTGACGATGCTGGATCGCACGATCTCATCGATCGAGATCAACGGCCCGTTTCAACGAGTTTCGGCGCTGCAAATTGAAGAAGCGATCAGCGACGAAATCGACGCCGGTTTTGTTGGCGCGGATCTCGATCGAATCCAGGAGCGCATTGTGGCGTTGCCATGGATCGATCAGGCGCGGGTTGCTCGCCGCTGGCCGAGCCGGCTTGCGATAACGGTCACTGAACAGGTCCCGGCAGCCGTCTGGGGCGAGAGCGGCTTGTTGAACACGCGCGGCGAACTCTTCGTTGCAGAGTCCCGACATCCTCCGGCGGAATTGCCGCGTCTTAGCGGGCCCGACGAGCGGTGTGCCGAGGTTGCAAAACGCTACCTGAAGGTGCGCGACAAACTGATACCCATCGGTCTCGACTTACAAAGTGTGCATCTCGATGCGCGAGGCTCCTGGGACATGACCCTGCAAAACGGTGTTCAGGTGAGGCTGGGTCGGCGCGACGTCGCCGACCGCACGACCCTGTTTCTGAATGTCGTCACCGACATCATTACGAGTCGAGCCAAAGAGATCGATTATATCGATATGCGTTACAGCAACGGTTTCACGATCGGCTGGAATGGCGATGCAGCTGCGCCGATCGAGGATCCGGGGCAGAGCGAGCGCGAGATGCTGGCAGCAAGGGGCGCTAACTGAATGTCAAAGCGTCCGGACATGAACCTTATTGTCGGACTCGACGTTGGCACGTCGAAGGTCGTGGCCATTGTTGGTGAATTCAATGACGACGGCAACATCGAGGTCGTGGGTATCGGCTCGCACCCCTCGCGCGGTCTGAAAAAGGGCGTAGTCGTCAACATCGAGTCGACGGTGCACTCGATTCAGCGTGCCGTCGAAGAAGCGGAGTTAATGGCGGGTTGCGATATTCACTCGGTGTACACCGGGATCGCCGGCAGCCACGTACGCAGTCTGAACTCTCACGGCATCGTCGCGATTCGCGATAAAGAGGTGAGTGCAGGGGACGTAGACAGAGTGATCGATGCGGCACGCGCGGTAGCGATACCCGCCGATCAAAAGATTCTGCACATACTGCCGCAGGAATTTGTCATCGACAATCAGGAAGGCATTCGCGAACCGATCGGCATGTCAGGCGTCCGGCTCGAAGCGAAAGTGCACATGGTGACCGGTGCGGAAAGCGCCGCGCAGAATATCGTGAAGTGTGTGCAACGCTGCGGCCTGGAGGTCGACGACATCGTGCTGGAGCAACTTGCTTCGAGCTATGCGGTGCTGACCGACGATGAAAAGGAACTCGGTTCGTGCCTGGTCGATATCGGCGGCGGCACTACCGACATAGCGGTGTTCCTCGGAGGCGCTATCCAGCACACGGCCGTTATTCCGATTGCTGGCGACCAGGTGACCAATGACATTGCGGTGTCGATGCGGACGCCGACGCAATATGCCGAGGAAATAAAGATCAAGTATGCCTGCGCGCTATCGCAGCTCGCGAATCCCGACGAGACGATCGAAGTACCGAGCGTTGGTGACCGGCCGCCTCGACGGCTCGCTCGTCAAACGCTCGCCGAAATTGTCGAGCCGCGGTACGAGGAGCTGTTTGGCCTGGTTCGGGACGAACTACGACGCAGTGGTTTCGAAGAGTTGATCGCTGCAGGCATCGTAATTACGGGTGGCAGCGCCAAGATGGAAGGCGCCGTCGAGTTGGCCGAAGAGGTGTTTCACATACCGGTGCGGCTCGGTTCGCCGCAGTACGTCGAAGGCCTGATGGAAGTCATTCGCAATCCAATTCACGCAACGGGCGTTGGCTTGCTGCTGTACGGAAATGAAAATTTGTCGCGACGTGATCGGCGCAGCACGCCGATCGGCGGCAATCTGGGTGAGGTTTGGGAACGCATGAAGTCGTGGTTCCAGGGCCATTTTTAATAGAACGGGGTTTGGTGAGTACCCCACAGGGAAAGTAAACAAGCGGAGGAAGACTTAATGTTTGAATTAATGGATGCGCACAGTTCGACGGCGGTCATCAAGGTCATCGGTGTCGGTGGCGGCGGCGGTAACGCTGTCTCGCATATGGTGGATACCGGGATCGAAGGCGTCGATTTCATCTGTGCAAACACGGATTCGCAAGCTTTGAAAGGATCGCGCGTGCGAACATCGTTGCAGATCGGCTGCAACATCACGAAGGGCCTGGGTGCGGGTTCGGATCCGGATATCGGTCGTCAGGCCGCGATGGAGGATCGTGACCGCATCGTCGAAGTCATCGAGGGTGCGGACATGCTGTTCATCACGGCAGGAATGGGCGGTGGCACCGGCACGGGTGCCGCGCCGATCGTCGCGCAGGTTGCAAAAGAGCTCGGCATCCTCACGGTAGCCGTGGTGACCAAGCCGTTCATCATGGAGGGTGGCAAGCGAATGCAGATTGCCGAGCATGGAATCGGTGAATTGGGCAAGCATGTCGATTCGCTGATTACGATTCCTAACGAGAAGCTGCTGACCGTACTTGGTGGCGATACCACGCTGCTGGATGCTTTTCGGTCGGCGAACCAGGTCCTGCAGGGGGCGGTACAGGGTATCGCAGAACTCATCACCAGGCCGGGTCTGATCAACGTCGATTTCGCAGATGTTCGCACCGTTATGGCCGAGATGGGCATGGCGATGATGGGCTCCGGTCTTTCGTCCGGTGAAGACCGTGCGCGAGAGGCTGCCGAAGCCGCTATTTCGAGCCCGCTGCTTGAAGATATCAACCTCGCGGGCGCCAACGGCATTCTCGTAAACGTAACCGCAGGTACGGACCTGTCGATTGGCGAGTTCCAGGAAGTCGGCGTAACAATCAAGGAATTCTCGTCGGAGGACGCGACTGTCGTTGTTGGTACCGTAATCGACCCCGAAATGACGGACAGAATACGCGTCACGGTGGTGGCGACGGGTCTCGGCCAGCAGGCGAAGAATGCAGAGTCGCCGATGCGAATCGTGCGTCGGTCAGCCTCACAGGCAGAGCCCAACTACCAGACACTCGACAAGCCGACGGTGCAGCGCAAGCGCGCCGTAGGCGATGGCCTCGAGTCTGCGGGGATGCAGGAAGACTTACTGGATATCCCGGCCTTCCTTCGGCGTCAGGCTGACTAGGGAAGCGGGTTCGACCCGCTGGTGCTACTCACTCACCATCGGGGATTTTCCTCCGCCGCGCCGGTCCGGTGCTTACCGGGCCGGCGCGTTTTGAATTCACGAACTGCCAACTTGAACTATTGCTATCAGGAAACTCCATAAGGCACTGAATTATTGAAGAGTTTTTGCTGCATGTGATAGTCTTGCCGCCACCATGCTTCGACAACGCACCTTGAAAACCACGATTCGCGCGACCGGCGTTGGCCTGCATACAGGCGAAAAGGTCTATATGACCCTGCGTCCCTCGGCCGAGAACTCGGGAATAACGTTTCGTCGCATTGACCTCGATCAGCCTGTCGATGTACCGGCCGACCCGCGCCTTGTCGGGGAGACCATGCTTGGTACGACCTTGATCAAAGACGGCGTCAAGGTGGCGACCGTCGAGCACCTGATGTCCGCCCTCGCTGGGCTGGGAATCGACAACCTTTACGTCGATCTGTCCGCGCCGGAAGTGCCGATTATGGACGGCAGTGCCGGGCCATTCGTGTTTTTGCTGCAGTCTGCCGGTATCGAGGAGCAGAATGCGCCAAAGAAGTTTATTCGCATCAGGAAGAAGATTCGGGTCGAGGATGGCGACAAGTGGGCGGAACTCGTTCCTTTCAACGGGTTCAAGGTCAACTTCGAAGTCTATTTCAATCATCCGGTCTTCAATAAGCTGTCGCAAGGCGCAACGATCGACTTCTCATCGACCTCTTTCCTTAAAGAAGTTAGCCGCGCGCGTACGTTTTGTTTCCTGCGCGACGTCGAAGCCCTGCGGGAACGCAACCTGACGCTCGGCGGCAGCATGGACAATGCGATTGTTCTTGATGACTATCGAATACTGAATGAGGATGGCCTGCGCTACGCCAACGAATTTGTTATTCATAAGATTCTTGATGCGATCGGCGACGTCTACTTACTCGGACACGGGCTTATTGGCGAACTGCGCGCTTACAAATCAGGACACGATCTGAACAACCAGCTGCTGCGTGCGTTGCTCAGCGACAAGTCGACCTATGAAGAAGTGACCTTCGCGGATCCGACCAAAGCCCCGATCTCTTACGCGACGCCTTCTTACGCCTAATAAACAAACCCTCGATTACTTTCTATTTGGGTCGCGGCGTCAATCGCCGGGATCTCCGTTGGAGAGCGGCCCAGGCCCGATTGCAATCGCGGTACGATGCCGCTCCTGCGTCGATGCGCATGCCCGCACTCACCGCCGCCGCTCGATCAAGTGACACGGGGGCTTCGGATTCGCAGTTTCAGGAGCGTCGTGCGAAGCGCAGCGATGCAGGACGCTTAAGCAAGTGGAGCCCGATGCGAGCGAGGCAGGAAGCCGAGCGAGCTTAAGTGCGAGAAACTCCGCAATCGGAGTCCGCCTTCCGAAGGCAACCGGCAGTTGCTCAGCTCTGGCTGACACGCACTCGGCAGACGTGCGCCTCGACGCCTGACGCACGGGCCGCTTTGAGCAGCGCTTCGGTTTCATAACGAAGCCGGCTTGCCCAGGCCGGTGTCGCAGCAATCACGACGAGCTCGCCACTTTCCCGCACATTTGCGGCAACGATGCCCTGCGCCTCGTCCGGCGGCAAAGCGCGAGCCAATACCTCTGTGAGCTCGCCCATCTCGCGGGCGCGTCGAACTATGTCACCTAAATCCCCGTCATTACAGGGGTTTAGTAGATTTCCGAGCTGTTTTGTGGTCATAAAAAATGTGACGTATTTAGCGCTTTTTCGTCAACCGAAGTGACTCGAGTCACCGTTCAGCGCGCCAACCTTGTAATAAAAACCATCATTATGCATATTGCTGCATACGAGAAGGGCAAACCCGCTGAAAAGCGGCGTCGCAAATCCACCGGTCTAAGGGATTCACTCCTACGGCAGCGGGGCTACCGAAGTGAGAAGGTACAGCAAGTCGATAATAACGCGAATAAGCGGTTGCAGGGGGCCTGCCCGCAATTGCGCAACTTGGCTGACAGTCTTAGCATCAATTGAAACACGTTCGGGGCGATCTCGATGAACGTTGTAATATTCGGTAAGGGGTTTGGTAAACCTCGACAGATTAGCCTGTCGGGTGTTGGCGCCGGCGTGGCTTTCGCCGCAATTATCTGCGTCGTCGGGCTGGCCGCGTTTGGCACTGGATACTGGTATTCCACCAATACCGGATCGGGTGTTAGCACTGACGCTCTGGCTGAGTTGGCCGGCAGCGTGCAAGAGCAAAAAAAGAACATCGCAGCGATTCGGCAGGGTAACGAAGACACCCTGGATGCGTTGGCGATACGCATTGCGCAAATGAACGCTCGAGTGATCCGTCTGGATGCTCTTGGCCGTCGCCTGACTGACATGGCGGAGATCGACGACGGCGAGTTTGATTTCGATTCAGATCCTGCAATGGGCGGTCCAGAGGAACCCATGGCGGCTGGATCGAATGTTGCGGTTCCCGAGGTGGTTGATGCCATGCAATCGCTCAATCACCAGTTGAGCAATCGCGAGGCGCAGTTAGGTGTCCTCGAAACGGTACTCATGAACCAGTTGGCAAGCGCACGGATCCGTTTACCGGTAAGCCGGCCAATCACACCGGCGTCGATTTTGCCGGTAAAATGGGAGCCGAGATTGTCGCCGTTGCTGATGGAGTCGTTACCTGGTCAGCCGACCGCTACGGCTACGGCATGATGGTCGAGATTAATCACGGTAGCGGCTATTCGACGCGCTACGCGCACAATGCAGAAAACCTCGTTTCCGTCGGCGACGAAGTCAGGAAGGGACAGGTTGTCGCACTGATGGGCGAAACCGGTCGGGCGACCGGCCCGAACCTGCATTTTGAGGTTCTGCGCAATGGCAGTCGAGTGAACCCCGTCAAGTTCATTCAAGAATCTTCGAACTAGATCGCGTCAGCTCCCGAATTCAATGAAGGCGTGCACTGCGGCGCTAGCCGTGGTTCCTTGTGATCTCAAAAAACGCCCATAAAACACGACATTGGATTCTAAATGACGCCGCGACACCTTAGAATAGCGGCCTTTGTTTTACCCGACCCCAGGAGCCCTAGGTGGCCAAATTCCTGACAAGCATTTTCGGCAGCCGCAACCAGCGCCTGCTGCGTCAGTACTCAAAAGTCGTCAAAAGGATCAACGATCTCGAAGAGAGCGTACAAGCCCTCGACGATGCGGCGCTAAAGGCAAAGGCTGAAGAGTTCAAGAAGCGCTACGCGGCCGGCGAAACACTCGATGACCTGTTGCCCGAAACGTTTGCAGTTGCCCGCGAGGCCGCGTGGCGGACGCTACACATGCGCCCGTTCGATGTGCAGCTGATCGGTGGCATGGTGCTGCACGACGGCAACATCGCCGAGATGCGCACCGGCGAGGGCAAGACGCTGATGTCGACTTTGCCGGCGTACCTCAACGCGATCAGCGGTGACGGCGTTCACATCGTTACGGTTAACGAATACCTGGCGCAAAGAGACGCGGACTGGATGCGTCCTATCTACGAGTTTCTCGGCCTCAGTGTCGGCGTGTCGAAAAGCGGCCAGACACAGGAAGAAAAACGTGCTGCATACCAGTCGGATATCACCTACGCAACAAACAACGAGCTTGGCTTCGACTACCTGCGCGACAATCTGGCGTTCTCGACTGAGGATAAGGTGCAGCGTGAGCTGAACTTCGCAATTGTGGACGAGGTCGATTCGATCCTCATCGACGAGGCGCGTACGCCGCTGATAATTTCAGGTCCAGCCGAGTCGAGCACCGATCTTTATGCGCAGATAAACAAGCTAATTCCGAAGTTGCGCCGGCAAGAGGAGACCGAGGAGCCTCAAAACTTTGATATTCCGGCAAACCGAGTGAAGCTGGCGGATCAGGACGGCAGCATCATCACGGTTGATGGGGAAGACGGCGAAGCGACTGAGGTTATGAAGCTCGCCGAAGCCGTCGGCATCGCGGAACAGCGAGCTGCCGACGTCGTGCTGGTCGATGGCGGCGAAAAGGTGGCGGCCTGTCGCTTGATAAGCCGTGGCGACTTCACGATCGATGAGAAGTCAAAGCAGACCTATATGACCGAAGAGGGCCATTCGAAGGTCGAATCGCTCATGGCAAGGGCCGGCCTGCTGGCCGAGGGCGAGAGTCTGTACGACGCAGGCAACATCCGCCTGCTTCATCATCTGAATTCTGCACTGCGCGCGCATGCAATCTACCAACGTGACGTTGACTACATCATCAAGGACGGTGAGGTCGTTATCGTCGACGAATTTACCGGGCGCACCATGCCCGGGCGTCGCTGGGGCGATGGATTACACCAGGCGGTCGAGGCGAAGGAAGGCGTCGCGATCAAACAGGAAAACCAGACGGTCGCGTCGATTACCTTTCAGAACTTCTTCCGGCTTTACAACAATCTTTCCGGCATGACCGGTACCGCCGATACCGAGGCCTTCGAATTTCAGCAGATCTACGGCCTGGAGGTCGTCGTCATTCCGACGCACAAACCGATGATCCGTGATGACCAACCGGACCTGGTCTATTTGACCGAGCGCGACAAGTACGATGCGATCGTAGAGGACATCGTCGATTGCAGCGAGCGGGGCCAGCCGGTACTGGTTGGCACGACGTCAATCGAGGCGTCCGAACTGCTCTCCTCGTTTTTGAAGAAGAAGAAGATCAAGCACGAAGTCCTGAACGCCAAGCAGCACGCGCGCGAAGCACAGATCGTGCAGAACGCGGGACGACCCGGTGCCATAACCATCGCAACAAACATGGCGGGCCGTGGCACCGATATTGTGCTCGGCGGCAGTCTGGATGCCGACTTCGCCAACGCCAAAGCGGATGCGGATCGGGACAAGATTGAAGAAGACTGGCAGGCCCGGCACGAGGTTGTTGTTGAGGCCGGTGGCCTGCATATTGTCGGCACAGAGCGCCACGAATCGCGTCGTATCGATAATCAGCTCAGGGGACGCTCAGGACGCCAGGGGGACCCCGGATCATCGAGGTTCTACCTCTCCATGGAAGATACGCTGATGAGGATCTTCGGTGATCCTGAGCGTACCAAGAATCTGTTGTCGCGAGCGGGCATGCGTGAAGGTGAGGCCATCGAGAGTCGCCTTTTGACGCGCCAGATCGAGCGCGCTCAGCGAAAGGTCGAATCGCATAACTTCGATATTCGCAAGAACCTGCTCGAATACGATGACGTCGCCAACGACCAGCGCAAGGTCGTCTACCATCAACGTGCGGAACTGATGGACGCGGATGAAATCGCCGATTCGGTAGCCGCGATACGCGACGAGGTCATCGAGCTATGTGTTCAGCAGTACATACCGCCGGAAAGTCTGGATGAGATTTGGGACACCGAAGGACTAAGCCATGCGCTGGAGTCCGACTTTGGTCTGCGGCTCAACGTGTCCCGGTGGGCAAGCGAGGACAAGACGCTCAGAGCAGAGGCGATCTGCGAGCGCTGCATCGAAGAGGCCCGGGACGCGTACGCCCGCAAGACCGACGAAATTGGCGAGGAACTGATGCGTGGTGTCGAGAAACAGGTCATGCTGCGCCAGCTGGACCACCACTGGAAAGAGCATCTCGCCGCCATGGACCATCTCAGGCAGGGTATCGGCCTGCGCTCGTATGCGCAGAAAAATCCGAAACAGGAATACAAACGCGAGGCGTTTGAGATGTTCGGTGTCATGCTGGAGCAGGTCAAGCACGACACCATCAGCATTCTTTCGCGTATTCGCATCCAGGGAGAAGATGATCTTGCCGAAATGGCGAGGCGGCGGCGGGCGGCCGAGGCGATGAAGTTCCAGCATGCTGAAGCGTCTGCGCTGGGTACCGGTTCGTCGGGCCAGGAAGGCGCGGCTGCGGCGCCTGCAGCCGTGCCATTCGTGCGAGGCCAACGAAAAGTCGGGCGCAACGAGCCGTGCCCGTGCGGATCGGGCAAGAAGTTCAAGCAGTGTCACGGCAAGCTGAATTAATCTCGCTCAGTCAATGAAGCATTTCGACGTCGCCGCGGGAATTCTCTGCGATTCAACGGGTCGCGTCTTGATTACCGAGCGCCTGGGTGGCGGTCCCTTCCACGGTCTCTGGGAATTTCCGGGCGGCAAGATCGCCCCCGGCGAGTCGGCATATGACGCACTGTCTCGAGAGCTGACGGAAGAACTTGGCATCGAAATTACGGCATGCTCGTCGTTCATGAATTTGCGTCACGAATACGAGGATCGCCTCGTCACGATCGAATTCTTTCTCGTCAGCGAATGGGAGCGGGAGCCGGCGGGCTGCGAAGGTCAGGCGTTGCGCTGGGTGCAGAGAGAAAGGCTCGATGCCGGGGAGTTGCTTCCGGCCGATGTTCCTGTCGTCGCCGCGCTTCAGCAGATGGAGAGCTGAAACGGGACATCCCGTGTGGTCTGTTCGGCACGACTGTCGATCGTTGACCAGTCCAGGAATCGAATGGTGAATCGGTGTTGGCTGCCGCTGATTTCCGGGAAAAGCGAGCCGCTGCCGGTAAGGCTGACGCGAAGCAGTCGGCAATTGGCGTCTTTCTGCATGCTGTGCTGATACATGCCGCTGACGGCGATCTTGTCGGTAGGGCGCGCGCTCTCGCGAATGAGCCAAAGTGATTCACTCACCGCGTCGCAAATAGGTCGAATCGATCCAACCCACTGGGACAGATCCTGCTCCCTGCGCGCGATCGGCTGGCGCAGCCAGTGGCTGTACTCGGGAAGGTCAAACTCGCAGGTGCCGCCCGGTATGGCGCTGCGATGCTTGATGGCGTTCAGGAACTCACTATCCTTGATGGGCTGAAGAAATCCGGAGCCAATCTTGTCGATTTCAGCCCGGCTGGTGAGCAGGTTGCCGACCAGCGAGTCCAGGCGCCCCTTGTCAACGCCTGGCTGACTCTGGAAGCGTTGCAGTACATTAAGTTGCTGATCCAGCTCTTTGAGAACGTCGCTGCGCACATCGCCTCGCGACAGGATGGCCAGGATCTCCAGAAGCGTGGAAACTGTGGCCCGGGTGGCCCAGTCGGCCTCTTTATCGCCGTAATAGAGCATCTGCTGGTACAGGAACTCGAGTCGCAGGAAAGTCCGCATGCGCTCGGACAGCGGCTGCTCATAGTGCGTCGCGTTGCTGGCGGGCTGAGCAGCTATTTCTTCAGCAGGTTTGGCCATGCGGCTATTTTGCGCTACCCAATGCCGGGTGGCAAATGAGCGTGACATCGGTCTCAAATCTCGGCAAACCCCATGAAGTTGCGGCAGCCGTCAAGATAGAATGATCGATTGCGGCCGCTGGCGTTAATTTGCCCAAATATGCACCTCGCTACTCACTATCATGATGATCAACGCACTATTATGGCAACGGCGGTTGGCTGGGCGATCGTGGTTCTGGCCTGTGTTTTTGCGTACTGGCCGGGCCTCGCAGGTCCGTTCATGCTGGATGACTTTGGCTCGCTGGATGCGCTCGGCGATCGCGGCGGAATCCGGGACTGGGAGACATTCAAGGCGTTTGTCTTTGGCGGGCACGCCGGTCCGACCGGCAGACCGCTCGCATTACTCACTTTCCTGATCGACGGGAACAACTGGCCCACCGATCCATGGCCGTTTAAACGAACAAACTTAGGAATCCATCTCATCAACGGCGCCTTGCTTGGCCTGCTGACGGCGAAGATCATGCGGCTGCTGCAAGTAGAAAAGCGAAACGCGATGTGGATCGCGCTTGTCTCCACAGCGTGCTGGCTGCTGCATCCGTTCCTGGTTTCCACCACGCTATACGCGGTCCAGCGCATGGCACAGCTGTCGACACTGTTCATTTTTGCGGGGCTGGTCTCGTATCTGTACGGCCGGTTGCTCGTTGCTACCGATACGATCAAGGCCTACCTCATCATGAGCGGATCGATCGGCCTGTTCACCTTTCTGGCGATGATCTCGAAGGAAAATGGCATTCTCCTGCCGCTACTGATCCTGGTCATGGAGGTGACGGTCGTAGCCAGTCAGCGACCGCGGATTGTCGGCCTGAATCGTCTTTGGGCTGCCGTGTTTGTTTTTCTGCCGTCGGCAGTGATCGTCGGATACCTCAGCTCCCATGCGTTCAGCGAAACCTTTTTCGAGGTCGTGCCACCCAGAGACTTCAGTGTTTACGAACGCCTCCTGACGCAGCCACGAATTCTGGTCGACTACCTGCGGCACTGGTTTGTGCCGGAGCTGTATACGACCGGCGTGTTTCAGGACCATTTCATAAAGTCCACCGGATTCTTTTCCCCCATAACGACGGCCCTGAGTGCGCTGTTTCACATTGCAGTGATTTCGACGGCGATCGTTAAACGGCGCAAATGGCCAATCTTTGCTTTTGCCGCGTTGTTCTTTTACGGAAGCCATGCGCTGGAATCGACGGTGATCAACCTGGAGCTCTACTTCGAGCATCGCAATTACCTCGCGGCAGCTTTCCTGTTTCTACCCCTGATCGTCTTGCTGCAGCACAAAGCCAGTCGCCCAGTCTTCCTCGTCGTTGCGGCCGGCATGATATTGTTGCTGGGCGGCTTCACGCGCTATTCGGCGACGGTCTGGCAGACTTTTCCTGGCATCGTCGAGGCATCGGCACACAAGGCGCCAACATCGGCTCGGGCGCAGGCGCAGTACGCCACCCAACTTTTCAACGCGCAGCGCTATGAAGAATCGCTGCAGGTCATCGAGCGGGCGGTAGAGACAATCGGCAGCGATCATCCCCTGCTGCTGGTCAATCGTCTGATCATTCGGTGCCAGATGAGTTCTCTTTCGGCAAGCGACTTCAAACGGGTCGCTGATCTGATGTCGAACAGCTTCTACGATCCTCGGTCGATAAAACTCTATAGCGCGCTGACATCGTCGGTGATCATGAAGAAATGTCCGGAGGTAACGCTCGCTGATCTTCGGGAGATGTACGAGGCCATGCTGAAGGTGCCGCAGAACACCGAGCCGACCTCGTTGAGCTACTCACAGATCAACTATTTCATAGGGTACGTCAATGCCTACGCGGGCGAGCCCGGGCCCGCCGTCGCCGCTTTCGAAGAGTCACTGCGTGCGCGTCCCGGTTCTTCGCATGCGATGATCATGGCCGCTCACCTCGCCACCAACGAATACTATGAGGAGGCACTGTCCTTCTCCGATATCGCGCTGTCGCAGCTGGATGTGGAGCAGCAGGGCATCCTGGGCCGCGCTCGCGTCACCGAAAGCGATATTCATGCGTTTCGCGCGACTGTCCGTGCCGATATCGCCGCTGCCCGGGGCGCTGCCACGGAGCAGCCTTCGGAGCCATAAGCAAACTTACGAACGCTTGGCCATGCGTCGATAACGTTCATCCAATTCGCGCACCTGGCGCCGTGTGTCATCGAGGTCCTGGTTGTTGTCTATGATGTCGTCCGCGATTGCAAGGCGTGCTTCGCGACTTGCCTGTGCGGCCAGAATTCTGCGCGCCTGTTCCACTGTTTCCGTATCTCGCGCCAACAAGCGCTGAATCTGAAGGTCTTCATCACAATCGACCACCAAAACGCGGTCGACGAATCCGAGTAATGGCGAACCAACCAGCAGGGGCACCACGATGATCTGGTAGGGGCCAGTTGCAGCTTCAGCCTGGCGACGCGTTTCTGCACCGATGCGTGGGTGCAGAATTGCCTCCAGGTCGAGTCGCGCCTGTTCATCGGCGAAGACGATGTTGCGTAGAGCGCGGCGATCGAAATTGCCGACAGCGTCAACGACTTCGCTACCGAATCTCTTCCGGATCTCACGAAGGGCAGGTTGGCCAGCCTGTACGACTTCGCGCGCGATAATGTCGGTATCGATTACCGCCACGCCCAGCTCGGCGAACATATCGGCGACCGTTGACTTGCCGCTAGCGATACCACCGGTCAACGCAACGCGAAAGGGCGCATTCTTGCTTGCTTCGATCACTCAGAGCATCAGGTCGAGATAGGCATTCTTGATCGCGTCACCCCAGAGCATGGTTATCCAGCCCGCGGCCGCCAGGTAGGGGCCGAAGGGTATCGGTACGCTGCGGTCGTGATTGCGAAATGCCATCATGCTGAGCCCGACCAGCGCGCCCACGACCGCCGACATGAGAATGATCAACGGCAATTGTTGCCAACCGAGCCAGGCCCCGAGTGCGGCCAGCAACTTGAAATCCCCATAGCCCATTCCTTCCTTGCCGGTTATCAGCTTGAAAAGCTGGTAGACCGTCCACAAACTCAGGTAGCCGGCGACGGCACCCACGATGGCGTCCCTCGGCGCGATGAAGAGCGTGTCGCTCCCGGCCACCGGGTGGAACAGGCTCATCAGGAGACCGATCCAAAGCAGAGGCAAGACAATCGAGTCGGGAATAAGCTGCGTGTCGGCGTCGATCATGCTGATCGGCACCAGCATCAGCGTCAGCACGATCGCCATGGCGGCTTCCCAACCAGCGCCAAAGTGCCATGCGCAGAGCGCCGCCAGCACCGCTGCAAGCACTTCAACCAGCGGATATCGCGCCGAAATCGATTCCTTGCATTTAGCACATTGGCCGCTAAGCAGCAGGTAGCTGATCACCGGTATATTCTGCCAGGCCTGGATCGGCTGGCCGCACGAGGGACAGCTGGATTGCGGGACGATAAGGTCGAACCGACCCGACGGCAGCTCACGCTCGGGCGGCGTCTTCTGAAGCTCTTCGCAGTGCTCGCGCCATTCGCGTTCCATCATGATCGGCAGCCGGTAAATGACCACGTTCAGAAAGCTGCCAATGATCAGGGCAAAGGCGAACACAACGGCGACAAAGGCCGGCGTCGACTGAGTAAACAGGTCAAGCATGCGGTGGCTCCGTCAAATTAAGAGCTGCCGAAACAAAAACGGCGTCCGGAGTGTCCTCCGAACGCCGTTTTTTTGCAAACAGGCAGGGAATGTTCAGACAGGTTCTTTAAACGACTGCGCCCAGCTTGAAGATCGGCAGGTACATTGCAACGACGAGGCCGCCGACCAGCACGCCAAGAATGGCCATGATCATCGGTTCGAGCAGAGACGAGAGATTGTCCACGGCATTGTCGACATCTTCTTCGTAAAAATCGGCAACTTTGGCCGACATCTGATCAAGTGAGCCGGACTCTTCGCCAACCGCGATCATCTGGACCACCATGTTGGGGAAGAGGTCCGTGTTTTCCATCGATTGCTGGAGGCGTTGACCGGTCGCAACCTCGTCGCGCATCTGCAGCACGCCCATCTCATACACGATGTTGCCGGTGGCGCCGGCGACGGATTCGAGTGCTTCAACCAGCGGTACGCCGGCCGCGAACATCGTCGAGAGCGTGCGTGCGTAACGGGCAATCGATGCTTTCTGCAGAATCGGACCGATAACCGGGATCTTCAGCATCAAGCGGTCAAGAAAATGGCGGAACGGGCGCGAGCGCTTCTTGAAATAAAAGAACGTGCCGATGATGGCGCCCGCTATCATTACGATATAGATGCCGTTCGTTCGCACAAATAGCGACAGGTCGATGACCATGCGGGTAAAGCCGGGAAGGTCGGCACCAAAGCCCTGGAACAGGTCTTCGAACGACGGAATAACGAAGATCAGCAGAATAGTGGTGACGATGAATGCGACCACCAGGACCGCCGCCGGGTAGGTCAGCGCCTTCTTGATCTTTTTCTTGATCGCCTCGGTCTTTTCCTTGTAGGTCGCGATCTTGTCCAGCAAGGTCTCGAGGGCACCGGCCTGCTCGCCGGCTTCGACCAGGTTGACAAACAGGTCGTCAAAGTAGAGCGGCTGCTTGGCGAGTGCTTCGGCAAGTGCACTACCGCCCTCGACATCCGCCTTGATACCCAGAATCAGCTTCTGCATGGCCTCGTTTTCGTGGCCGTTGCCGACAATCTCAAATGCCTGGACCAGCGGGATACCGGCGGCCAGCATGGTCGCAAGCTGACGGCTGAATATGGCGATATCGGATGTTTCGATTCTGCCGCCGCCCGAGAATAGGCTTTTGCGCTGTTTGCGGATGCGTGTTGGCACCACGCCCTGTCGTCGGAGGTCCGCACGGACCGCGGCCTCGTTATCGGCCAGGCTCTTGCCTTTGATCTTTTTACCGTTTCTGTCGGTGCCTTCCCACAGGAAAGGCGTAGTAATTGCAGCTGATTCCGCCATTGATCTCGTCCGTTAATCCGCGATAAATCTACTCAATTGTAACTCGATTGACCTCATCAAGGCTGGTAACCCCTTCCTTGACTTTATTCAATCCCGCCTGTCTCAGATCGATGACCCCCTCTTTGGCGGCCTGATCAGCGATCTGCATCGCATTTCCACCGGCCATGATTATGCGGCCCATTTCTTCCGAGACCTCCATGACCTGGAAAATACCAAGTCGGCCTTTATACCCGCCGTTGCATTGCTTGCATCCAACCGGGCCGAAAACATTGAGGCCGGCCTCGATTTCTTCGTCGGTAAAGCCCTCTTTCAATAGGGCCTCTTTCGGTATGTCTTTGACTTCCTTGCAGTTACCGCATAATCGTCGCGCCAGCCGCTGAGCAATGATCAAGCTCACCGATGTCGCAATCGCATAAGGTTTGACGCCCATATCCACCATACGGGTCAGCGTTTTCGGCGCGTCGTTGGTATGCAGCGTCGACAACACGAGGTGACCCGTCTGGGCCGCCTTGATGGCGATCTCGGCGGTTTCCAGGTCGCGAATCTCGCCCACCATGATCACGTCAGGATCCTGGCGCAGGAAAGCTTTCAGCGCCGACGCGAAGGTCAGGCCCACCTTCGGATTGACGTTGACCTGGTTAATACCGGGCAAGTTGATTTCGGCCGGATCCTCCGCGGTCGATATATTTCTGTCTTCCGTGTTGAGGATATTCAGGCCCGTGTACAGGGACACCGTCTTACCGGAACCCGTCGGGCCCGTGACCAGAATCATGCCGTAGGGTTTGGCCAGGTGCTTCTCGTACATCGCCCGCTGGTTGTCCTCATAGCCCAGCATCTCGATGCCGAGCTTGGCGCTCGATGGATCCAGAATACGCAGTACAATTTTCTCGCCGAACAGAGTTGGGCAGGTGTTAACACGAAAATCGATCGCGCGGTTCTTCGACAACCGCATCTTGATCCGGCCGTCCTGCGGTACGCGCCGCTCCGCAATGTCCATTCGCGACATCACCTTCAGGCGTGCACACACTTTGTTGGCGAGCACGACCGGTGGCTGCGCGACTTCGGAAAGCACGCCGTCAAGTCGGGTTCGTACGCGAAAGATCTTTTCGTAGGGCTCGAAATGAACGTCTGACGCGCCGCGCTTGATGGCGTCGAGAAGCACTTTGTTGACGAATCGCACAACGGGCGCGTCCTCGATATCGTCGCGTGTATCATCCTCGCGTTCCTCTTCTTCTCCGCCGACATCAAGATTCTCGAGGTCGAAGTCGTCGTCCTGGAGATCCCCCATGCTCGTGTCGACGGCATCGATCGCCTTGCCGATTCGATCTTCCAGCTTGTCCTGTTCGACCACGACCGGGTCAACGCGCAGACTGGTCGCGAACTTGATGTCGTCAATGGCCTGCAGGTTAGTCGGATCTGAAATCCCGAGAAAAAGTCGTTGGCCGCGTTTGACCAGCGGCAGTACCCGATGTTTCGAAATGAGCTTCTGATCGACGGCGCGGACGACATCGAGATCGATCTCGACGGCGTCGAGATCGAGGAGCGGAACGCCAAATTCGTGCGAGGCCGCAACGGCGATCGAGCGCGCGTTAGCCAGGTCGGCGCCGACCAGGTAGGCAATGAGCGGCAGGCCCTCTTTCTTGGCAGCTTCTGTAGCCTCCTGAAGGTGATCTTCAGCGATGATGCCATCTTGCACCAGGCGTCTGGGCAGGCCCGCAAGATTCGATTGGGAAGCTGTTGCTGCCATAGGTATTTTGCTTAGTCCGGTTTCTCCGAGCGTCCCAGTCTCACTGATCCATGTCCGTGATTCAACTGGATTTTGTGCCAGGGTTCACAGTTACTGAAATTGATTAAGTAAAACCCCCAAAATGCAGTATTAGCGGGCTTTGAAAGCGAATCAAGGGTCTAGGGGCGGCACGCGCCAGGCAGGTAGCGCGTGGCTACGCCAGGGTCCTGGTGCGCGGTTGTGATCGTAATCCCGGCCAAAGGGGCTCCCGGCGGCGCCGGCGCTGCGCCACAGCGCCAGTTAATCGTGCTCTCGCCGGACAGATACGGCGTAAATGACATCGTTTGGCCGAAGATCTCTGCGTGGGCTCTGTTGCCGAACGTAACGTCGATTCTACCGTTAACGACATCGACCCCCGCAACGTACTGGCCCCTTGTGTCCCCCGCGTTGGGGCTCATTCCCGCTTCTGTCAGGTCGACCGGCGGCTCACCGGTCTGGTGGAAAGCGTCGACAACCGGAACCATGGCGGCCGTCGCCAGGCTCACGCCTTCGGCAACCTGCGTCCGGACCTGGTAAGTCTGGTACGCCGCCAGTGCGAGCGATGCAAGAATGCCAATGATGGCGACAACGATCATCAGCTCTATCAGCGTGAAGCCTCTCTCGGTATTTTTCATGGGCACTCTTGCAAGAATCGTAACTGTCGTAGTCTATCCCAATCTCCGGCTCAGCTAAGCGATGTTCGAGCAGCAATGTTTACAATTGTGAATCGCATCACATCGAAGTCGTCGATTGGGTATCCCTGTTAAAAAAAAGCCCCGGTTACCCGGGGCTTTCTTGACGTATAAACCGAAGGCGAAATGCCTAAAGTTCAGTTGTCTTATCGGCAAGCGGCCGGCAGATGCTTGTCCTCGATAGTAGCCAGATGCTTGTCCTCGATAGTAGCAGTCCCGTCTGAGCGGCAAACCCACTCGACGCTTCCCGCGTTGGTGACGGCCGAGAGTACCAGCTCTCCAGCCTGCAGCGTCGAGTGCGCGGAGGGTTGCGTATAGGCAATGTTGAGTATGCCGCCGGCATTGGTAACTGACGATACATACTTGCCCTGGATCGTGGATTCAGCGGACAGGCCAGCCGTGTCGTTATCGGACGGGAATCGACCCGTGTCCATCGTGAACTCGGATACGGCCGCTTTCGCGCCGCCGGCGAGGCTCAAGCCCTCAGAGACCTGCGCGCGGATCGTGTAGTCCTGATAAGCAGGAATAGCGATGGCCGCCAAAATACCAATGATCGCTACGACGATCATAAGTTCGATAAGTGTAAAACCTTGTTGCTTCTTCATCTCGGGTTCTCCATGAATTGAGAGTTCTGTATTTAGCAAACGGCGACATCGCCTGTACTGAATGTAAAGCAAGCTCTGTGCCAACTACTTGACGTAATTCACAATTCGATGTTTCTAAATGGTTTTTTGAATCTTTCCGCGCTCATCGTCCTCGATTTGCAGCGCAGACTGTCCGCAAAAGGTGACAATCCTGTCGCCGTAGCGACCGATCTGTGTCAAAAACTGACAAAAATTGTCAATCAATGCCCAGTTTCTTGATGCGATAGCGAAGCTGACGGAACGAAAGACCCAGCAGTTTCGCGGCCGCCGT
>CAMYMR010000003.1 GCA_947259285.1 uncultured Woeseiaceae bacterium
TTGAATTCTGGCAGGGACGACGCAATCGCCTGCACGACCGATTCCAGTACACGCTGCAGGATGATGGCCGCTGGAATATCGAGCGCCTGGCGCCGTAGCGACAATCATAAGCAATATGCCGCGCCGTTAGGTGCTGTGCCGAGCAGTTGTCTGCAGACACTGATATTTGTCAGTTTCGGCTACGTAGATACCGAGAAATAGGCCGGAAAATCACTATTAACCCGGGTCCCCGGTCCGTGTTCTCATTGCTGTCGAAAAAAGGTAGGTAGCAATGACCTGCAGAAATTGCGAATGCCCGTTCCACGAACTCGAGGACGAAAACCTGGCGTTTTCGACCACGGATTTCAATTGCCTTGTGACCGACGCCGTCAAGGAAATAAGCTTTGGTGCCGGTGAGGTCCTGTTCACACAGGGCCAGTCGAGTTCGAGCCTGTTTTCGATCAGTGAGGGCACGGTGAAGATCACCTGTCACTCGACGGATGGCAGGGAGCAGATCGTTGGTCTCAGCAGCCCCGGCAAACTGCTTGTTGGCCTGCAGTCGCTCGACGATGACCATTACCGGTACTCGGCATTCGCCGCCACAGACGTTCGTGCCTGCAAGATACAGCACCGCCCGTTGCTGGCTGCCGTCCGCCACAAGCCAGACGTTGCGATTCGGCTCATATCGGCCATCAATGCTCAGTTGGCGTACAGCCGATCGCTGATGCTGGTGATGGGGCAGAAATGTGCCGCCGCGAAAATAGCCTCTTTCATCATGCTAATGGCACCAGGCAAGGATCACAGCAACGATCGATTTACGCTGCCGTTTTCGCGCAATGACCTTGCCGAAATGCTGGGGCTGAGCGAAGAGACCGTCTGCCGGCAGATGGCGAGCATGAAACGCCATGGCGTCATTTACGCACCGCGCGGCAAGATGCAGGTCAAGGACTGGGGTCAGCTACGCGGTATTGCCGAGGGAACACTGCATATCCATTGAGGGACCGGGAAAAGGGCGCCCTTCGCCAGAAGCCTAACCTGCGCTGTCTCGATTCTCGTCGAGCCACCGGGCACAGGCTTTTGCTCGGAAACGCTTGATCTTCTCTATCTGATCTGGGCCAGGATGTTGCTGCGCAACATACACAGAATCTAAGAATCCCTGCTGGTCGCGCTGTAGGAATTTCTTCGTTGCCGGCGCCTATATAAACAAGGGGGCGGCTACGCCGCCCCCTTGGATAGCTCCTTTCAAGTTGAGGTACTAATCTCCGCCAGGTTCCTCGAATTTCGTCCGGAAAGACGGGTGGCAGCTGCCACAGGTGTTCGGCTGATCCGTATTAGGCTGGATCGTGACCACCTCGAAGCTGTGATCCGAGTTATCACCCGCGATAAACAGGCCATCATCGTCAACGAACCAGGAGCCGCTCTTCGCCGTCTTGGTCATATGGCAAGAGGTGCAGCGTCCTACCGGCCCTTCGCCCAGCCGGAAGTTCGCGGGGATATGCGAATCTTCTGGCTGATAAGGTGCCAGCGGCATACCCGCGGCCTCGCCGCTGTGGGTCTTGACGGCCTGCTCTACCAGGTCTTCCGCCGAGGTCTGTTCGGCGGCGTCCGGTGCCAGCGCGACGTCGTTCTTGTCGACGCTGCCGCCCCTGGAGACGTGGTAGACCGCGATGTCGTCTTTCGTCAACGTGGAGAACGGTCCGAAGCCGGCATGGCAGCTCAGGCAGCGCACATTGGACATCAGGGCGTTCGAGTTGTCAGCGAACAGGAACTCGTTGCCGCCGAAATCATCAACCGTGAAGCGGAACGGGCCGCCACGGCCGCTATGCGGCGAGTGGCAGTCGTTGCAAGCCAGCTTGTCGAAAGGATTGTCGAGATGCATTGAGTTCAGGTAACTATTGTACTGCTGGCGATGACTCTTCGGGAAGCCGGTCGGCCAGTTGCCGGGTTTCTGGAAGAAGTAGCCTTCCGGCGCGTCCACGGCCTCGTAGTCCAGCGTATGAAGGCCGGCAATGAAGTTGCCGTCGAAGTCGGCCACGTCACTGCGCCACGGGAATCCGAATGCACCGCCGCTGGGGGCCGGATCCGAGCCACGGCTGTGGCATTGGCCGCAGACGTTCACGGAATCCACTACCGACATGTGGTCCGGGTTCATGATCGCGTTCGGATCACCGCCACCGGAAACGTGACTGCTGCCCGGTCCATGGCATTTTTCGCAACCGATCCGATAGTCGACCGCTGAGTACTCGGTGACCAGGCCGGCCGCGTCAGCTGTAAGTCTGATCCCGGCTTCGTGGCAGCCCGAGCACTTCTTCGAGTAGGCTCGTTTCTGCTCGTACCACTCCCATTGATGGTAGGACACCCACTCGAGCGTCCGCTGGTTGAACTGGATCGGAAGCATCAGCATGTCTTCGCAGGTCTGGGTCGTATCCCAGCTTACCCACGCCGGTTTCGGATTCTTGGCGAATGTACCTTCCGGGTTCAGCGTCGCGCAGGCGCCGAGGTCGGCGATGCTGACCATGTAGCGCTGCTTCCAGGCACCGTTGATTTCCGTCGCAAGCGGGGGCATGCGACCCTGAAGTTCCGAAATCTCGCCCGCATGCGTGCCCGGTCCACCGTACGTCGCATAGACGGGGACCACAAGGTCCACGGCTTCGTCCGCTACGCCGTCTGTGTTGCTATCGAACAATACCTCGTAGCGCGGATCGGGATCGTCGTTGCAAGTCCGGATGTAGGTACCGTGAGTCTCTGACCCCTTGTCAGGCGGTTCGGGTGGGATGTTGGAAACGACACCGGTATCGAACCAGGCACTGCAGAGTCCTGCGCCCGGATCGGCCGGCCAGCCGTTCAGGTCCATCTCCTCCAGCGAGCGCTCGACCACGCGATAGTGGCCGGAGCTCATCCATGCGTCGGTCAGGCCGCCGGCGTGGCAAAGCATGCAAACGTCGCTACCAATGAAATTCGCATCGCTCGCCGGGCCGCCCGACAGTTCGATATCGACGACGTCGCCGGCAGTCACTGAGACGCGTGTTCCGCCCTTCAGCAAGGTGGAGCCTGCCGGTGGCGTCACGCTCAGGAATTCGCGAACGACAGCGTCGATTGCGAAAGCGCCCGCCGCGTCGGTAACTGCATCCGCGCTACCAGGCGCGGATACCGTCGCTCCTTCGACGGGTGTCCCATCCGGCGCGAGCACTGTGCCGCTAACCGTACCGGGAACACCGCTCACCGACACCGCAACATCCGTCGTCAGGCCGGCCGCGACATTCACAGAAGCCTCGGTCACCGTAACGCTTGTCCCCGCGATGCTGACGTTAACGTCATAGACACCAATGGGAACGTCTGCCAGGGCCGCTACACCCGTAGCGTCCGTGTCGACACTGGATGTCGCCGGATTAGTCGTGACGGTTGCGCCCTCAACGGGCGTACCGCCGGTGGTTACGGTTACACTGATCGTGCCCGTATCGACGGCGTCCTGGCCGTCAGCGCCCGGCGCCCCGGCAGCACCGGCAGCACCAGCAGCGCCATCGTCGCCTTCACAACCACTCATTCCAAATGCGAGCGCGCACACGACGAGGGCTGACCAGGCGATTCGTTTGAATACTTCGAACCGGTTCATGATCCCACTCCTGAAATATTGAATTTAACCCGTGCTCAGAGTCACGCAATTGGGGTTGTTATCGGCGTACCTCTGGCACTTTTCGCAGCATAGGATCGATGGGCACTCGCAACACTGACAATTGTCAGTTTCGGCGCAGAAAATGCGTGTGGATTATGCGTACCGACGTCGCGGATTCTCGCGGTCTTTGCTTATTAACAGCGGGACAATTGCATTTATTGGAGTCGAAGGAGCCGGTATCGAATACTCTGCAACGACTCCGGTGGGTCACTAGCCGCGTTATGCGAACATTCAAGGTGCCCGCCGAACCGAAGCAAGGCCTCGTAGCGGACGTATCGGAATCAGATATCGGCGACCCGGCAGGGAGTCAGATCGCTTCGGCGAGAAAGTGGTGGGCCCCCGGGGACTCGAACCCCGGACCAAGAGATTAAGAGTCTCCTGCTCTACCAACTGAGCTAGAGGCCCCACCGTAAAAATGGGGTGGACGATGGGACTCGAACCCCACTCCGGAGGTTCTCCAGGACCCTCCGCCGTCTACCCGGCTTCTTCCTTGTGACCGACCGGGATCATAAACAATCGATCCCGGTTGTCTGGATAAGTCGTGACGAATCACGCCTTACCATCAAAAATGGGGTGGACGATGGGACTCGAACCCACGACGACCGGGATCACAACCCGGGGCTCTACCAACTGAGCTACGCCCACCACTGAACCTTCGATTTTACTAGCAATTCCCCAACAATTCGCAACTCTGTCTGGATGGCGCGCCCGGCAGGACTCGAACCTGCAACCCTCGGCTTAGCTTACCAACTACCGTTTTCACGGCCTCAATCATCCTGAGTTTGTGGTCTGGACTATCTCTTCGCCATCTCAGGCGCCGCACGTATAGTCTCTACGGAACCCTGCGAGGTCAGAGGCAAGACTTGCTTCTTTGCTCTGGCCGTTCTTGGACGTCTCTACCCTCGGTGATACGGTCAAGCCACTTACACGCTCGAACAAATCTACCTGAGCCTTCAAGACACCCAGGTCTCCCTTACTTTTGGCGTGATTCGACTGGTCCATTTCTCTCAGTCCGCTCCAATTCAGGGGTAAACCACAGGTTTCCACGGGATTGCCATCAGCATTACCTGTTAAGGTTTCCCCGTTACAGTGCAGTCCACTGTGCCGGTTCAGTTTCCCGACACAGGCTCCTCACTCAAAGGCCGATGCTCTATCCAGTTGAGCTACGGGCGCTCGATTATTGCAATACGCAAAACTCCTCAAAATGCAGAAAAATGTTGGTCGGGGCAGACGGATTCGAACCGCCGACCCTCTGCTCCCAAAGCAGATGCGCTACCAGACTGCGCCATGCCCCGATACCAGTGTTTCCGCCACGCGTCACCGGGCCGGAGCCGGGTTTTGCGGGGGCACGATAATACGGGCGCGGGCGGAGCCAAGCAAGCGCCTGGCGAAAGCCACGGTGCGGCTTGGCCGGACATCCTGCGCTCTGGTATCTTGCCGCTTCATGTCTCCTGGAAGAAGCGGAAGGACGATGAGAAAAGCCCTGGTTACGGTGTTGCTCGCGCTATGCTCGGCGATGACGCTCGCGGCGGACAAGGTGCCCGCCCACCCACATATCGAAATGGTGACCTCGCTCGGCACCATCAGACTTGAACTGGACGGCAAACAGGCGCCGCTAACGGTCGCGCATTTCCTGAAACTCGTCGACAGTGGCTTTTATGACGGCACCGTCTTTCACCGCGTGATTCCCGGCTTCATGGTGCAGGGCGGCGGCTATACGCCCGGCCTCAAGCTCAAGGAAAAGGGAGCGTCCATTCCGAACGAATCGGGCAACGGGATGACCAATGCGCGCGGCACGATTGCCATGGCGCGAACCGGCGACCCGCATTCAGCGAACTCGCAGTTCTTCATCAACGTTGCGGACAACGAGAATCTCGACCCCAGTAAGAACACCTACAACGGCCGCTGGGGCTACGCGGTGTTCGGCTTTGTGATCGAAGGTATCGAGGTCGTCGACGCGATCGCCGGCACCAAAACCGGGCCCGGTGGCAAATTTCGCAAAGACGTACCCGTGGTTCCGGTGATCATCAAGAAGATCTCCCGCGTGACGTACGACTGAAACGACGCGCCGTGACCACCCTTTTCATCTCAGATTTGCACCTGGACGCAAACCGACCGGAAATCGGCGAACAGTTCTTACAGTTTCTCCAAGGCGAGGCGGCCGGAGCCGACGCGCTCTATATTCTGGGCGACCTTTTTGAATCCTGGGTCGGCGACGATGACCCGAACCCGCACTACGCGATCATGAAAGCTGCCATCCGGAAACTCGTCGACGCCGGCGTTCCAGTCTTCTTCATGCACGGCAATCGTGACTTCATGATCGGCGAGCGGTTCGCCGAGGAAACCGGCGTGACGCTTCTGGACGATCCGGTCTGCATCGAAATCCACGGCCAAAAGGTGCTGCTAAGCCACGGCGATGCGCTGTGCATTGACGACCAGCAGTATCAGCAGGTGCGACTCATGACCCGGAATCCGAAGTGGCAGGCAATGATGCGCGCCAAACCGCTGGAAGAGCGTATTGCATTCGCCGAGCAGGCCAGAAAGCAGAGTAAGGAATACATGGATTCCGTCGGCGAAGACATCATGGACGTCAACCAGGACGCCGTTGTGGGCACGTTTCGAAAACGCGGTGTCGACATACTCTTGCACGGACACACACACCGTCCGGCAATTCACGATGTGGACCTCAAAGACCGTATCGCGAAACGAATTGTTCTTGGCGACTGGTACGACCACGGCAGCGTGGTGCGCTGGGACGGCAACGGACCACGACTGGAAGCGATGCCGAGATCGTAGTTCCGCGACGGGGACATTCTGCTTTATTCCAAGCGATAAAGCAGAATGTCCCCGTTTATTGCGGGGGGCCCGAGTGGAAGCGGAAGTCCGGATCCGGGTCCGACACCAGCCGTGCTTCGATGCGCTTCAACTCTGTGAGCCGCGCGTCGATCTCCGCGCTTTCAACGCCGCACTCCGATCGAGCAAACTCAATATAGTGTTCGAAGTGGCGAGCCTCGGACGCCAGCAAGCCGGCGTAGAAGCGACCAAGCGGCTCGGGCAGGTGCGGCGCGAGTCGCGCGAAGCGTTCGCAGGAGCGCGCTTCGATCAGTGCGCCGATCAGCAGCATATCGAGCAACTTCTGCGGCTCCGTCTGGCGCGCCACCTGCCGCAGTCGCCCCGCGTATCGTGAAGCACTGAGGCGCTCAAACGGAACGCCCATGTCGTCCATGATCGACCGAACCTGCTCGAAGTGGCGCAGCTCCTCACGCGCCAGCTTCGACATTCTCTGCGCCAAAGCCCCCCGGTCCGGGTAGCGATACAGAAATCCGAGCGCCGTCGACGCCGCTTTCAGCTCGCAGTTGGCGTGGTCGAGCAGCAGTTCCGGAACTCGGCCGCATGCCTCCTCGATCCACTGTTCAGGCGTCGTCAAATCCAGGAAATCATCGATAGACGGCGGCACGGCGCAGGCTACAGCCATTCGTCAATCTCCGCGGCGCTTTGCAGCCGGTCTTCCGGCGCTTTGGCAAGCAACAGATTAAGCAGCATCTGGTATTTCGCCAGCCGCTTGGGCAGCAATGGTATCGCCGCCATGGCGTGTCTGAAAATGATGCCCATGGCCGAGCCCGCCGTAAACGGTTTCTCGCCAGTGAGCATTTCGTAAAAGATCACGCCAAGGCTGTATATATCGCTACGCTCGTCGGCACCCGTGCCGTGTCCCTGCTCGGGGCTCATGTAGTAAGGCGTTCCGAATATCTCGCCTTTGTCGGTGATCTCGCTCTCCAGGCGTGCGCGCTTTGCGAGGCCGAAATCGATGAGGCCTATCGTTCCGTCTTTGCGCAGCATGATATTGCCGGGCTTGAGATCTCGATGCAGCACGCCCTGCCCGTGCACTGCCGCCAGCGCGCTGGCGATCTGGCGCAGGTAGCTTACGGCGTCGTCCGTCTCAATACCCGCGTCGATCTTGCTTCGCAAGTCACCACCGTCGAGGTACTCCATCGCGATGTGCGCGTGATCGTCGGCTACGCCCAGGTCATATATCTTTACGATGTGGGGATGATTCATTTCCGCGATCGTTTCGTACTCCTGCAGAAAACGATCAAATGCGCCGATAGTGGCATCGTTCAGCGTCGGCTGGCGCAGGACCTTCAAGGCGACCGGCAACTCGTCGACTTCACGTTCGGCCAGGTACACACCGGAATACTCGGTGGAAGCAAGCTTTTTTACGAAACGATAGCCTTTTATCAGCGGATGTACGCCGGTCCTCAAGTCACCGACGAAAAGCATTTCCGTGGACACGCCATGGCGTCGTTCGACCAGCAGGTCGGTCAGCCGAACCATCAGCGCCGAATGGTTGAATGCGTCTCGCGTAAAGTACGCGTCCGGCGACAGCTTCTGTACCGCGACCAATTCCTCGTCCGCGCTCCTCGCCGTGACGGTTACCGAGCAGAATCAGGTCGTTGCCGGCGCCCGAGAATTCGTCCGGAAGGTGTCCGGACTCACTGGGATCGTAGGCCGTCACGATCGCTTCCGGCCAGTGCGACATGACGTGATAGGTCAGCAGCCGGCGGAACTCCGCCTGCGCGTCGATGATCATCACCCGAATGCTCATACGCGACTAGCTGCGCGCGCGGATTATGCCGCGATCGCGAATGCCGCTAAAGCGCGACAACGTTCGACGCCCGCGATTCCTTCTGATGTCGAGACTGCTTGGCGGCGTCATTACGGCGCAGCTCGAGTTCATGCAAATATTCCTGTGTGACATCGCCCGTCACGTATTCACCCGAGAAACAGGAGGTATCGAACTCACGGATGGCGGAGTTACCATGCCGCACCGAGCGAATCAGGCCGTGCAGGTCCTGGTAAATCAGCCGGTCGGCTCCGATGAGTTCCTGAATCTCCTCGACCGTTCTGCCGTTTGCGATCAGCTCCGACGCGGCCGGCATGTCGATGCCGTAGACATTCGGGTGCCGCACCGGCGGCGCGGCAGACGCAAAATACACCTTTCTTGCACCCGCCTCGCGCGCGAGCTTGATGATCTGCTGCGACGTCGTGCCGCGAACGATCGAGTCGTCCACCAGCAGCACATTCTTCTTGCGGAATTCTAGGCTGATCGCATTCAACTTTCGCCGCACCGACTGCGCGCGCTCCGCCTGTCCCGGCATAATGAATGTCCGCCCGATGTATCGGTTCTTGATAAAGCCTTCGCGATACTTGACGCCGAGGTGATAGGCTACCTGCAGGGCGGCCGTGCGACTCGTGTCCGGGATAGGAATGACCACATCGATGTCGTGGTCCGGGAAATCGCGCACGATCTTTCCGGCCAGCTGCTCGCCCATTCGCAGCCGTGCCTTGTAAACCGACAGATCGTCGAGGATGCTGTCCGGCCGCGCGAAATAGACGTATTCAAATATGCAGGGCGTATGGCGCGTCTCGCCGCCGAACGCGCGGCTGTGTATTGCGCCACTGTTCTCAATGTAGACACATTCGCCGGGACTTACATCGCGCACGCGCTTGAACTGCAGCGCGTCAAGCGCGACGCTCTCAGAGGCGACCATGTATTCCTTACGCGACTTCGACTTGCGCTGTCCGAGCACGAGTGGCCGGATCCCGTTCGGGTCGCGGAAGGCGACGATACCGAAACCTATGATCATGGCGACGACGGCGTAGCCACCCGTGCAGCGCCTGTGCACGGCCGCGACGGCATCGAAAATATTGTCGGCGGTTGGGTAGCCGTCGACTACCCTCTGCAGCTCGTGGGCGAACACGTTAAGCAAGACTTCCGAGTCCGAATTGGTACTCAGGTGACGGCGGTCTTTGTCGATCAGAAGCTCGGCAAGCTCATCGAAATTGGTGAGATTTCCGTTATGCGCGAGACAGATGCCGTAGGGTGAATTGACATAGAAAGGCTGCGCCTCCGAGGATTTCGAACCGCCGGCTGTCGGGTAGCGAACATGGCCAATGCCCACGTGTCCGGCCAGCCGCATCATGTGCCGACTGCGAAATACGTCCCGCACCAGGCCGTTACTCTTGCGCTGCGCCAGCCCGTCCTGCTCGCTCCACGTCACGATACCGGCAGCATCCTGACCGCGGTGCTGCATCACCGTCAATGCGTTATAAAGATCCTGGTTAACGGCTTGTGCACCGACAATTCCGACAACGCCACACATAGCATCTAGTCTCCGCGACCGTCAGGTCGACTCAGGGTTAATAAGTTCTTCCGGGATGCCGACGGGCAGCGAGCTTGCCTCCTCGTCCGGCATCAGCAATTCCAGCCCTTGGGGCGCCATTACCTTGATCCATTCGGCCACAACTTCGACGTGCGGAATCAGGCGTGAGTTTAGCCACCAATCGTCATTGTCGAAACCGGCAAACTGGCCACCGATGATTAACACGGCTAGCAGCAAGACCCCCCGTACGGCGCCAAACAGTGAACCGAGCAAGCGATCCATGCCGCTCAGCACCGACATGCGCACCAGCTTCGACACTCCCCATCCCAGCAGTCCGCCGACGGACAGGATAATGGCAAATACGAGAACCCGGCCGAACCACATTTGCAGCGCCTCCGAGCTCAGCCAGCTCGAGGACACGTTGCCCATGGCGGGACCGAAATACAGGGCAGCCCAAATGGCGACCAAAAGGGCCGCAGTTGAGATCGATTCTTTGACGAAACCGCGCACGATTCCAACGATGATTGAGACCACAAGTGCAGCCGCGATGATAATGTCGATTGTCGGCATCAGGGACGTCGTGTCAGCTGGCAACAGAGTGGGAAATCGAGGGACCGGATTCTATCACGGGTGCGGAACAACCTGCCCTTTGTGCCCGACCTTCAGAAGTCGACCGGCCATGGCTTCAGCGCTCTCGCGGTCTTTTTGCGGCCCAATCCGCACGCGGTGCAATTGGCCTGAATCGGTCGCGAGCTGGCTCAGGAACGCCGCGTAACCCTGTTTGCGCAGGTCGGCCGCCAGCTTCTCCGCATTTTCCTTGTTCGAGAAACTACCGAGCTGCACCGCCCACATGCCGGTCGGTGAAGCCGCTGGCGCTGCCTCTTGCTCTGGCTTCGTGATTACGGCAGCGGGCGGCGGCGCCTTCTCAGGCTGTTCTTCCGATGCCGACGGCGCTGGCGTCTCTTTAGTCTGCGGCTGAGCGGGCTTGGACTCCGATGCCTGTGGTACGGCCCCCCCCGAATCGCTGGCCGGCGGCACAGGCTCGGTTCGGTTTCGCTCCAGCACAACGGTCTGCGTACTTTGCGCGTCCTGACCCGGCAGCAAGACACGCTCCGAGACCACGTCATTGTCGTTCGGCGGACCGTCGAGAAAGATGGGAACGACCAGGACCACAAACAACACAAGTATGGCGGCGCCGATGATGCGTTCTTTCAAAGCTCGTTCCATCATGATTGGGGTCGCGAGTATAGCTCAAGCGTCTGCAGCGCGGGACCCACTACGAAGAATGAGCCCGTCACCAGTATTGTGTCATTATCCGATACATTGCGCCGCGCAAATTCCATCGCATCAGCTATCGATTCACTGATTCGGCACGGTCGGCCGCATGCATTTGCGATCTGGCGCGCGAGTTCATCCGCGGGGACGGCGCGCGGACTGCGGGCGGTTACGGCGATCCAGTGGTCGACCACATCGTTCAGCGCAGAGGCGATCCCGGACGCATCCTTGTCGTCCAGTGCGCCGGCTATCGCCCATAGCTTCCCTGTCGCCCGCTGCGACGCGAGCGTCTCCGCGAGTGCCGCCGCGCCCGCGGGATTGTGCGCGACATCAAGCAGCCAGTTAACGCCGGCGGATTGGACGGCCTGCTGCCGCCCGGTGAGCGCTACGGTCGGCAAAATACGGTTCAGCCGGCCGTGCTCCAGTGCGTCGTGCAATCCCGTGGCCTCGATTAGCGCAAGTACCGCGGCCGCGTTTCCGACCTGAAAGGCTCCCCGCAAACCGGGCGGCGGCAATGATCGCCTTTCGATTGACTGGCCCTTCCAGCTCCACGTGCTATCGGAGTCGACCCGGTAGTCGAAGTCGCGGCCAACGAGTAGTAACTTCGCTTCGGCAATGTCCGCCTGTTGCAACAATGAACTGGGTACATCGCGGGAACCAAACACAGTGGGTACGTTGGGCCTCATGATGCCGGCTTTCTCGGACGCGATCGTCTCGATGTCGTCACCCAGCCACTCGCAGTGGTCGAGCGAAACGTTGGTGATCAGTGATGCGGTCGGTTCGATTGCGTTGCAGGCGTCGAGCCGCCCGCCGAGGCCAACCTCCAGTACCCACACATCCAGATTGGATGCCGCAAAAACCACCATCGCCGCCAGGGTGCCGTACTCAAAATATGTCAACGGCAGGCCGTCTCGCGCGCGTTCGACGCTTTCGAAGGCGGCGACAATCGCATCGTCGGTCGCCGCCGTGCCGGCAACGGCGATGCGCTCGTTGTAACGAAGAATATGCGGTGACGTATACGTGCCGACGCGATTGCCTGCATCCGACAGCAGCGCATCGATCATGGCAACGCTGGAACCCTTGCCGTTGGTGCCCCCGATCAGGAGCACGTGGGCGGGTCGATCCAGCGACAGACGATCGAGGACCGCCTGCACGCGCTCGAGACCGAGATCAATCTCTTTGGCCGACAGCGTCTCGAGCAAGGTCAGCCAATCGGACAGAGACGAACCGGCGGGCAGCATCGTTTTGTCGTACCCCGTTGACGCGATCGCGATTGAAAACTACGCAGCAGGTACGGGGCTTGGACGACCTTCGAATTTCGCCAATAGGTCGGCGATCGCTTCGCGCATTTTTCGACGATCAACGATCATATCGATCGCCCCATGATCCTTCAGGAATTCGCTGCGCTGAAATCCCTCCGGCAGACTCTGACCCACGGTCTGTTCGATCACGCGCGGTCCTGCGAATCCAATCAGCGCTTGTGGCTCGGCAATATTGACATCGCCGAGCATTGCAAGGCTTGCGGAAACACCGCCTGTCGTCGGATCCGTCAGTACCGATACATACGGGATACCCTTGGTGCCGAGATCAGCGAGCGCCGCCGACGTCTTCGCCATCTGCAGCAACGAGAATAACGCCTCCTGCATGCGCGCCCCGCCGCTGGCGGAAAAGCAGATCAGCGGCATGTTGTTTTCGGCCGCGTGCCTTGCCGCGCGGGCAAAACGCTCGCCGACGACAGAGCCCATGGAGCCCCCCATGAAGCTGAACTCGAACGCGCAGGCGACTATGGGGCGTCCGAACAGCGTACCGGTTGCGCTGACCAGCGCATCCTTTTCACCGGTCTTTTTCTGCGATGCCGACAGGCGATCCCGATAGCGCTTGCTGTCACGAAACTTGAGCGGATCTTCCGGTTCCAGGTTGGCCGATAACTCCTGCTGCGAATCCGGATCCAGGAAATAATCGAGGCGTTTTCTTGCACCAATACGTATGTGGTAATCGCATTTGGGACAGACCTGAACATTGCGTTCCAGCTCGTTTCGGTAGAGCTGCGCGTCGCAGGCCGGGCACTTGATCCAGACGCCTTCCGGCACCGACTTCGTGCGCTTCTCGGTGCTGATACGCGACGGCATCAATTTTTCAAACCAGCTCATTTCAACATGATATCCATATAGCGATTCAACGGCCAGCTGCACGCCAACCGTAGTCGACAGGCTTGGGAATGTTGTACGAGGCAGGATAGTCGACCGACACCAAAGTCAACCCATGCGGCGGCGCAGCTATGCCGCCGGCGGTGCGGTCCCGCCGACGCAGGACCTCGACCGCCCATGCGAGTTCTTGTTCGCCGAGACCGATTGCCACCAGCGTGCCGGCTATGTTGCGAACCATATGCTGCAGGAACGCGTTCGCCGTGACCTCGAGCGTGATCCAGTCCCCGTCGCGATCCACAGTGACATGAGTAATCTCACGAACGGCCGAGGACGCCTGGCAGCCCGCCGCCCGAAACGCCGAGAAATCATGTCGACCGAGCAGGTGCTGGGACGCCTCGCGCATTGCATCGGCATCGAGCGGCTGATACACCCACCAGGCACGGTCTCGATACAAGGCCGATCGCTGCAGGCGATTGAGTATTCGGTATCGGTAGCTGCGGGCAGTCGCGCTGAAACGCGCATGAAAGGAGTCGTCGACAGGCTGCACCCAGGTCACACTGATATCGTCCGGCAGGCTGCTGTTCGCGCCCAACAGCCACCCTCGTCGACTGCGCTCGCTTGACGTATCAAAGTGGACAACCTGCCCGGTTGCATGCACGCCGGTATCGGTGCGGCCCGCACAAACGACCTCCACGACTTCGTTGGCTACGGTTGCGAGTGCTTCTTCGAGACGTTGTTGCACACCGAGACCGGTCTTCTGACGCTGCCAGCCGTTGTACCCCGTCCCGTCGTATTCGATGCCGAGCGCGATGCGAATAGTAGCGCCTGCTACTGGTCAGCTGGGCAGTGAATCGAGCAGCTGCTGCGCCTGTTGACGCTGACCCTCGTCGCCTTCGTCGAGAACTTCTTCGAGAATGCTGCGCGCCCCGGCCGGATCACCCATGTCGACGTAGGCGCGCGCCAGGTCGAGCTTTGTCCCGACCTCGGTCATGGTTCGCGCCTCATGCAAATCGTCGCTGATATCCTCGGGACCAAGCGACATCGTTTCGGCAGATTCTCCGGCCATCGAAGGCCGGGGCTGCTCGACGGTCGCATCGTCGCGAACCTGGTCGATGGTATCGCCGGCTTCGCTGAGCTTTAACGCAGCCGTCAGATCGTCAAGTTCCGAATCATCGGCGTCGAGATCCATCGCGGGCATGGCGCCTGTTTCGTCGATCTCGATATCCATGCTCGGCATGTCACCTGTTTCATCGATCTCGATGTCCATGCTCGGCATGTCGCCCGTCTCATCGATTTCGGCCTCCATCGTGGGCATCTCGCCCGTCGCATCGGCCTCCAGACTCTCAAATGCCTCGGACGGCAGCGCCTCGGTTTTGGCGAAGTCGAAGTCTTCGCTGTCGTCGCCCGACGACGCGAGCATCGTTGCCTCATCATCGCCCAGCTCTGCTCCAATATCCGCACCGGTTTCGACGGCCATCTCGTCACTGAGCACCTGGGTGAGGCCGGTGGCATCGAGCAGGCTTTCGTCAAGACTGACCTCTGTATCCGCCGTCGTATCGACCAATGGGTCAAGCGACGGACTACGCCCGGTCTCATCAGCCGCCAGATTCATTTCGCCGGTCGACTCCAGGTCAAACAGTTCGCCGAGATCCGGGCCTTCTCGCACGCCGGTGGCATTCGGGTCTATTTCCGGGTTTTTACCCGTAATGGATCCGGTATCGGTAAACGCATCCTCCGCGAGCGCTTCGTTGGCTCCGGTCTCATCGATATCATCGAGCGACGCCAGTTCGGTTTCGGCGAGTTCCTCGATACCGAGGTCGAGATCATCGAGATTAATCTCTGCGGTCTCGCCAACATCTTGGCCCGAATCGGCGGCCTCTTGCCCATGCGCGTCGTCCAGCGAAGGCAGTTCGGACGTGCCTTCGATGTCGCCGATCGGCTCTTCGACCGGCTGTTCGATCGTCGGGGTCTCGACAGTCGACTCTTGCGCCGGCATCTCGACGGTCTCCGGCGTTCCCTCCGCCTCAATGGTCGGCGTCTCGACGGTCGCCTCCTGCCCGGGCATCTCGACGGTCTCGAGCGTCCCCGACGCCTCAATGGTCGGACTCTCTGCGGTGGACTCGATATCAAGATCGAATTCATCATCGGCCGCGGCCTCGTCGAACAGGAAGTCCACGTCGCCGTCATCGCCGCCCTCTTCGGCACCAAGGTCGATGGCACCGGAATCGCCGCCGCTAACGCCAAAATCCATGTCGAGTGCGCCGGCGTCTCCACCGTCGGCCTCGAAAGCGAGGTCAACCGCTTTCGTCGCGCCGGCAACGCCGGCACCGGCGAATAGTTCATGATCCGCAGCAATCTGCTGGCCCATGATGACGATCTTGTCCCACTCACCGCCTTCGCCACCATCCGCCGTGGACTTCAGCTTGCTTGCCGCGTCGACAAACGCGTCGCGATTACCCCAGACGAAATAGATCTCGCACAATTTCGACATCAGATCGGTATTTTCCGGATCCGTCTCGAGCGCGCCGTTAACCAGGTCCGCTGCCTGATCATAGAGGCCGTAGGCCATGTGAAAATCGGCTTCCGCGATCGGGTCCGTCTGATCCAAATTGACTGCGGTATCGCTGCTGAACGTATCCTCCAGCGATCCGAATTGTCCTGTGCCTTCAGCCGCCTCATCCGTGGCGACCGGCATCTCAACCGTTTCATCGGTCTGTGGACGTATTGCCGAGTCCTGCTCGACGACCACGATCGCCTCTTCGGGCGTCGGCGCCTGCATCGCTTCGGTCGCCGTTAGCGGATCCTCCGCCACCTCGTCGGAATCGAGGGCCTCCCATGGGCCCGCCTCGGCTTCCTCGCCGCCACTGCGGCGCATGAACCAGAACAGCAAGCCAAGAACAACGATCAGCGCCGCTGCAATAATGGCCCAGATACTCGTCAGGGCGCCGACGATCCTATCGACAATGCCCGGCTCGGCCCGGGGGGTCGTCCTTACAACCGTCGAGGGCGCTTCCGTTTCGGCAGCGGCTTCGGCGTCAACCGCCGCGTCATCGACTACCTCGGTATCGACGACTGGCTCGTCCGGCTCGGCCATCACGTCGTCTATTGCTATCTCGTCGTCCGCTGCTTCGACATCCACATCCTCGGCAATCGTTTCGTCGGGGACTTCGGCCGGTGGCTCATAGACCTCGCCACGAATGTTGGCGAGTTCCTGGCGCAGTGTCGCGAGCTCGTTATCTCGAATCTCGAGCAGCGAGGGCTGATCCGGCACGTCGGCGGATTCAAGCTCGTCAATGCGGTTCAGTATTTCCTCTTCTCGCGTCAACGGTTCCGAGGTGACAAGCTCATCGTCGTAGACGAGACCCTCGGGCTCTTCGTCAGGCGGCACCAGCGTGAGGCTTGGGCGGGTTTCCGGCGGCGGCGCCGTGTAACCGGTGCCACCAGACCATGCCTCGTTCTGCCGCTTCACCTCGCTGAAAGCGGTTCCGCTGCTGATCCGATACATTTCCTCGGCGCTCGGGAGCCGCAGTGCAGCACCCGCACGCAGCAGGTTGATATTGCCGCCAAACGCGCCCGGATTGGCCTCGTAGATGGCCAGCATTGTCTGGTTCATCGTGAGACGGCTATCCGGACGTATGCGGCTTGCGATTCCCCACAGCGTATCGTTGCGCTGCACGACGTAGTCGCCGCCTGCGCTGGTGTCATACGGCCGGTCATCAACGGGCGCACTGCTCGGCGCTTGCGACGGCCGTGGAGGCTGGCTCGCCGGACGAGCGGGTGTGGTGGGACTTGGCGTCGGGGGCTGTGCCGGCGGCGGCTGCCGCTCGATGCGGCCGGCATCCGCAGGGGCGGCGCGGCTTGGCGCGGTGACGGCCGGCGCCTGTTGCGCGGCGGGCGGCGAGTACGTTGGCGGATCGAGCAAGACCGTGTATTCGCGCAGGAGTCGACCGCTCGGCCACGTCGCTTCCACAAGGAAGGTGAGGAATGGCTCGGTCATCGGCGTCCGCGAACGCACCTGCACGACGCTGCCGTTAGCACCGCTGACGACGTTGAATTCGATGTCCAACAGGTAAAACGGTCGGTCGAGCCCGTAGCGCGCAAATGTCTCCGACGAGGCCAGAGTTACGTCGAGATTTGTCAGCTCCTCGGGCGTTGCCGAGAGCAATGTGATCTCGGCGCGCAGCGGCTCATTAAGCGCCGAATCAAGCTGTATGTCGCCCAAACCGATGGCCCAAACCTCGCTTGATAACAGAAAAACCAGCGCAAGCGAGATGCGAGAAAGACGTCGCGACATAATTTGAATCTCCAAACCCCAACAGCCCCTCGTGTCATCCTGACGGGGCAAAATTTCGGCGGCCAAATAGCCTTGCCAGTAGCTTGCGAACTATAGCCTATAGATAGTTTTTTGCCAATATTTCAGCAATTTGGACGCTATTTAGAGCCGCGCCCTTACGAACGTTATCCGACACCACCCAAAGATCGATTCCGCGCGGATGCGAAATGTCCTCTCTAATTCGACCGACAAATACCGCGTCCTCTCCGGATGCCTCTGTAACGGCGGTTGGATACTGCCCCAACTGGACGCCATCGACGACCACAATTCCGGGCGAATTCGACAGTAATTCGGTCACCGACTGCGCCGATATCTTGTCGCGCGTCTCGATGTGTACAGCCTCCGAGTGCCCATAAAACACGGGGATGCGAACGGCGGTGGGATTTACCTGAATCGTGTCGTCGCTGAGAATCTTGCGGGTCTCCCAGACCATTTTCATTTCTTCGCGGGTGTAGCGATTTTCCATAAAGCTGTCGATATGCGGGATCGCGTTGAAGCCGATCTGTTTCGCGTCCCCGCTGAGCTCGAGCGGGCGACCATTCATCAATGCGGCCGTCTGGCGGGCAAGCTCCTCCAAAGCGCCTCTTCCGGCGCCCGAAACGGCCTGATAGGTACAGACATTGATCCGCTCGATTCCAACCGCATCGTAAATTGGCTTTAGCGCCACCAGCATCTGGATTGTTGAACAATTCGGGTTGGCGATGATGCCGCGCGCAACGTAGTCGGCGATCGCGTGCGCGTTGACTTCGGGCACGACGAGCGGGATATCGTCGTCGCGTCTGAAATGCGATGTGTTGTCGACGACGACACAACCCGCCTCGGCCGCCTTGGGTGCAAACTCGGCCGAGACAGAACCGCCCGCCGAAAACAGGCCAATAGCGGCCTTCGAAAAGTCGAACTCGGCCAGATTCTCGACCTGCAATGTCCGGTTGCCGAACGCAACGGTTTTGCCCAGTGAGCGTTCGCTCGCGAGCGCGTAGACGTTACCGACGGGAAAATTCCGCTGCTGCAAAATTTCCAGCATGGTTTCGCCGACGATGCCTGTGGCGCCGACGACGGCGATATCAAGACGATCCGACATGAAATGTTTCCTGAATTCCTGACTAACGAAGGGCGCCTAGGACTGCGAAATGTCCGGCGTCACCGATTCAACATCGGCATTCTGCGCACGGTGACGCAGGTAATGATCCATTAAAACGAGCGCCACCATCGCCTCGGCTATCGGCGTCGCGCGAAGTCCAACACAGGGATCGTGCCTGCCTTTGGTCACAATCTCGGTTTCCTTGCCCGACTTGTCGATGGTCTTTCCCGGAACCGAAATGCTCGATGTCGGCTTCATAGCGATGCTCGCGAGAATATCCTGGCCGGACGAGATGCCGCCCAAGGTGCCGCCTGCATCATTCTTTCTAAATCCGTCTGCGCCCAATTCGTCCCGATGCTGGCTGCCACGCTGCGTCACCGCGGCGAAACCGGCGCCCAGCTCGACGCCTTTGACTGCGTTGATACTCATCAGTCCGTGTGCGAGATCCGCCTCGAGCTTGTCGAATACCGGTTCGCCGAGGCCGGGCGGCACGTTGCTCGCGAGCACGCTGATTTTGGCACCGATGGAATCGCCCTGCTCGCGCAGCTGATCCATGAAGGTCTCGAGCTCTCCGATTTTTTCCGGGTCTGCACAGAAGAACGGGTTGTCGTTGACGATGGACAGATCACGGGCGGACAACTCGATGGGGCCGAGCTGCGACACGTAGCCGTGAACACCGATACCAAGCCTTTCGCGGAGATACTTGCGGGCGATGGCGCCAGCTGCGACGCGCATCGTCGTCTCGCGCGCGGAGGAACGGCCCCCGCCTCGATAATCGCGAATGCCGTATTTCTGTTGATAGGTGTAATCGGCATGGCCCGGCCGGAACTTGTCCTTGATATCACCGTAGTCGCGGGAGCGCTGGTCGGTGTTTTCGACCATCAGCCCAATCGGCGTACCCGTCGTCTTGCCCTCGAACACGCCGGAGAGGATCCGGACCTGGTCGGGCTCGTTGCGCTGCGTCGTGTGCCGACTGCGCCCGGGGCGGCGCCGGTCAAGATCCAACTGGATATCGGCCTCGGCCAGCTCCATGCCGGGCGGGCAGCCGTCGACGATGCAGCCGAGCGCCAGGCCATGACTCTCGCCAAACGTCGTCACCGTAAAGACTCTGCCAAAACTATTGCCGGACACGCTTATAAACCTTCCGTTCTCATTGGGACTCGAATACCGCCAGTTCCTGTTTCGTTAGCACGAACACGCCTGCACCGCCCTGCTCGAATTCGAGCCATATGAAGCCGACATCGGGATACGCCCGCTCCAGCGCGGCCTGGCTATTACCGACCTCACAGACGAGTATTCCATTGTCTGTCAGAAATCGCGAGGCTTCGCGGAGAATCTCGCGGACCGAATCCAGACCGTCCGTGCCCGCTGCGAGTCCGAGTACGGGCTCATGCCGGTACTCGTCAGGCATCTCGCGCAAATCCCGCTGATCAACGTACGGAGGATTGCTGACGATAATGTCGTATTGCTTGTCACCGAGCTCGCGGAAAAAGTCGGAGCGGACGGGATGAACGCGGTCGCGGAGTCGGTGGCGCTCAATATTGATTGCGGTTACGGCCAGAGCTTCTTCCGATATGTCCACGGCGTCGACCCGTGCGGACGGGAATGCCTTTGCTATCGCGATGGCAATGCAGCCGCAGCCGGTACCGAGATCGACCACGTTTCCGACCGCGGAAGCCGTGATCCATGGAGCGAATTGCTGCTGAATCAGCTCGGCAATCGGCGAACGCGGCACCAGAACCCGTTCGTCGACGTAGAACGCCAACCCGCCAAACCACGCCTGCCTGAGCAGGTAGGCAAGCGGCAAGCGCTCCTCGATGCGACGCCGGGCAAGCGCATTAACGAGATCGACCTCGTCGGTCGCCACGCGTCTCGCATAAACGCCCGGCGCATCGTCATGTGAAAGGCGGAGCGTCGCGAACACCAGCCAGGCTGCCTCGTCCACGGGATTGTCGGTGCCGTGACCATAGCAGAGGTCGGCGTCCTCGAATCGTGCGGTCAGGTCATGAATCAGCTGTTCGACGGTTGGCAGCGGCTCTTTCGTATCAGTCATGTAGAATGCGAGGTCGGAATGTGCGCGTGCGACGGCGAATCTAGCACGCCAGCTGCCCCACTGCCTGTAGAATTACGAACTGTCGATACTCATACCCTGTCTTAGCACCCATGGGACCAAAAAATTTCATCGTCGCGATCGTCATGGCGGTCGCTCTTTCCGCGGGCATTTTCATAGCGTCGCGCCTGCAGGCACCCGCGGAAACGCGCACGGCGTTCGTCCTGCCCACGCCGACGCCGTTGCCGGACTTCACACTGCAGGATTCGGCCGGCAGTGCCGTAACGCGTGACACCTTTCGCGACCACTGGAACCTGCTATTTTTCGGCTTTACCCACTGCCCGGACGTTTGCCCTACAACACTCCAGATCCTGTCGGCCGCACGCAGGGAACTGGTTGCAAGCGGTCAACGCCCGCTGCCACGAATCGTGTTGGTTAGCGTCGATCCGGAACGCGACACGCCGGAACTCATTGGCAAATACATGGATTACTTCGGCGAGGACAACCTGGGCGTCACGGGCAGTCTTGAAGAAACGCGCAAACTGACTGCCGCGCTGGGCATCTATTTCGAGAAGCAGCCTGTGGATGAGGGCAATTATACGGTTGACCATTCGGCCGCTGTCCTCGTGGTCAACCCGGACGCCGAATTTCAAGCGTTGTTCGGTGGCTCCCACCAGGTCGAGAGTTTCGTGCATGATCTGCCGCTCATAATGGCAGCCGATTGATGCGTCTCTATCTCGCCCTCGCCGTTGTTCTTGTTGGTGCATGCAGCACGGAGCGCGAGGCGCCTCTGGTGGCGACCGAGGTTTTTGTCACGCGGCCGATGCCCGGCATGAAGATGAGCGCGGCCTACCTCACGCTGACCAACAATACGGATGACGCCATCCGCATAACGCGTGTCGCAAGCCCCCAGTACGAGTCCGTGCAGATGCATGAGTCGATCGTGGAGGACGGGGTTGCCCGCATGCGTGCGATCCCGGCACTCGAGATTCCCGCGCGTCAGACGGTAGCGCTGCAGCGCGGCGGGAAACACCTGATGTTAATGCGCCCGACGGCTCCCGCGGAGGCCGTATCGCTTCAGTTTCTTGACGGCGACACGCTGCTTCTCAGCGTCGACGCGGCCTTCGAATCCGCTCCCCGGTAACTTTTCACATGCTTGCCAACCTGTTCGTCATTCTGCAGTACCTGCTGCCAAAGCACTGGCTAACGGCGGCCATCTATCGTGTCGCACGAATCAGAAACAGAGGAATCAAGAATTTTCTGATCGCTCGCTTTGTGCGCCTTTACGACGTAAATGTTGAAGAGGTCAAGCTTGCGGTGCCAGAGGACTTCGCCACGTTCAATGACTTCTTTGTGCGTGAACTCGCCGACGGCGCTCGCACCGTCGACGGTCATGCTGACACGATCGTCTCGCCGGTTGACGGCACCGTCAGCCTGGCGGGCAAGCTTCGAGCCGACACGCTGCTGCAGGCGAAGGGCCTCGATTACTCGCTCGACGAGCTGTTGACAACGGACCTCGAACAAGCAACTTTCTACGTGAATGGCCGGTTCGCGACAATCTACCTCGCGCCCTACAATTATCATCGGGTGCACGCGCCGTTCGACGGCGAACTCGTAGCGGCACGTTACGTACCCGGCGCACTGTTCAGCGTCAACGAAACCACCGCGGCCAGGGTCGCGGGGCTGTTTCGCCGCAACGAGCGGCTTATCCTGCGTTTCAGGACCGCCAACGGGCCCGCCGTGCTGATATTCGTCGGCGCACTCAACGTCGGCAGCATTTCCACGCCGTGGTCCGGCGAGATTCGGCCGCGGAAGTCGGGGATCGTCGATGTAATCGACCTTTCAGGCCACGACACCCACGTGCAGAAGGGGGACCTGCTTGGCTGGTTCAATATGGGCTCGACCGTCATCGTTCTGCTGCCCGACGGCATCGGCGAGTGGCGTGATGATCTCGAGCCGGGTACCACACTACGCATGGGGGAATCGATCGGCAGGTATTCGGTTGCCGAAAGATGACGAGTTGGCGCCCAGCTGCCGGTGTTCAGGCCGCCCGCGACCGCGCAGCGATGATGCGGCGTATTCGCGACTACTTCGACCTCGAGGACGTTCTCGAGGTCGACACACCATCCTTGAGCAATTCTGCCGTTAGCGACACGCAGATCGAGAGCTTCGAGATTCCGACGAGCCTCGTTAGCCAGCGTCCGATGTACCTGCATACGTCCCCCGAGTTCTGCATGAAGCGCCTGCTTTGTGCCGGCTTTCCCGACATCTTCTCGATCTGTCGCGTTTTCCGGGACGGCGAGTCGGGTCTGCGGCACCAGCCGGAATTCACGATGATCGAGTGGTATCGCCTCGGGCTCGGGCTCGATTCGATAATCGACGACACGCTCCGGATGATTCAGGCCGCACTGACAACGGCGGTCCTCTCGGACGAACCGATTCAGTTCGAGTATCGCGACTGCTTCGTGGACAATGCCAATGTCGACCCACTCACGGCGACGACGGAGGAACTGGCGGACGCGGCAGGTGCCGACGCAGGGCTTCGCCAATCCATCGGCGAGGAGCGAGACGATTGGCTGGATCTCATCCTGACGACGCGCGTCGCACCCTGTTTCGAGCCGCATCGCTTGACGGTGCTGCGGCATTACCCGGCGAGCCAGGCGGCGCTGGCACGATTGTGCCCGAACGATTCGCGCGTCGCTGATCGCTTCGAGGTTTTCATTGGCGCGATCGAATTGGCGAACGGCTATGTCGAACTGGTGGACGCCGAGGAACAGGCGGCACGAATTGAGCGTGACAACGAAGAGCGCCGCCGCCGCCGCCGCACGGTTCGTCCGCATGACAGCAAATTGCTCGCGGCACTCGAGGCCGGCCTACCCGCATGCGCGGGTGTCGCGGTCGGTTTCGAGCGCCTGCAAATGATCGTTGCCGACACCGAGGACATGCGCGACGTGATTACATTCTCGTTCGAGACAGCACCATGACCAAGACCGACTACCGCCCGCTTACCTCACAGCTGCTCGCGCTCCTTGGTCAGGAGACCGACGCACTGGCGGCGACGAGCAATTTTGTCGCACTCCTCTTGCGGACTACAGGAGTCTCGCGACTCGTTTATTTGACCCGGGAAACGTACTCCCTCGAGCGGGTATCGACTCGTATGATCTCTCCCTGATCGACAAACAGGGGTACCCTCACGACCGCGCCCGTCGACAAAGTAGCCGGTTTACCACCACCACCCGCCGTATCGCCTTTTACCCCCGGGTCGGTCTCGGTAATTTCGAGCTCGACAAAATTCGGGGCGTCGACCAACAGGATCGAATCATTCCATAGCGTGATGCCGCAGACGTCACCGTCTGTGATCCAGTCACCGGCGTCTCCGACAGCCTTTTTGTCCGCCGCATACTGCTCATAGGTGTCGGCGACCATGAAATGCCAGAACTCGCCGTCGGCATAGAGATATTGCATCTCTGTCTCGCGCACGTCGGCCGCTTCCACCGACTCGCCCGACTTGAAGGTCTTGTCGACGGTCTTGCCCGTTTTCAGGTTGCGTATGCGCACGCGATTAAACGCCTGGCCCTTTCCGGGCTTTACGAATTCGTTTTCTACAATCACGCACGGATCGCCATCGATGATGATCCGCAGACCGGATTTGAACTCGTTCGTGCTGTAACTTGCCATTGTTGTCGCCCTGCTCAGGTCCGGCCGCCACCGGCGAGGCGCTATCATACCGGAGTCCTGCGGACTGTTAATACCTAATTCCGACGCGTCGCCGACTGCGTTTTGGGACGGAATTCGGGCGAAGGCCCTCCGAAACTTGACCAACGTCACGGTTTTGAGAACCGCGTCGCGACTCGCGGCGACATTCTTACTAGACTCCCTTAACAGAATACGGATATCACGGGATTCCCCGACGTTGCCAGGGATTTGGATTTGAACGGGCGCCAAAGCATCTCAGTAGCCGTCCTGACCACCAATCAGGACGACGTTCAGTTAATAAACAGTACGTTGCGCGATGCAGGCCATGCGGCGCACTGTCACTGGATCTCCAGCCCCAATACCCTCGCCGACACGCTCGCCGCCGAAAATGTGGAATTGCTGATCCTGAACTGCGATCGCTACCCGGACGGGATTCGGCAGGTCGTCAAGCAAAAAGACCGTTACAACCCCGAACTACCCGTCATCGCCATGCAGCAGCAGGCGGAAGAGCTGGACATCGAGAACTCAATGCGAGCCGGCGCCTGCGATCTGGTGTCTATCAGCCTGAAAGGACGGCTGCAATCCGTGGTGTCTCGAGAGCTGCGCGCACTTCGCGTCGAACGTGCATTGAATTCGACGCTGCAGTCGGCAACGGAATACAAGCGTCAGCTCAGGGACAATATGGACGCATCGACGAGTTCGATTGCGCTGGTACAGGAAGGAATCTTCACCGACGTAAATGACGCCTGGCTGGCGACGTTCAAGGCAAAAGACAAGCAGGAATTGATCGGCATGCCGGTCATGGACTATTTCGAGCCGGAAAGCCAGGCCGCTCTTAAAGGGGCGCTGGTGGCGACCCTTCAGCGTAAGTGGCAAAAGGGTGAGAAACTCGTCGCCAGATCTCGCATAGATTCCGACGACGCCGATGAGCTCCATCTCCAGTTCTCCAGGATCGATGTTGACGATGGGCCCTGCGTGCAGATTCGCATCGCGCCGCAGTTAAAGGCGGCCGAAGAGCCTACAAAGCTGGTTCACGACGCGCTCAAGCGCGATCCGACAATGCTGTTTTTTCATCGCACCCAGTTCCTCGAACGCATCACGAAGCGTCTGAAGCGAAAGCCTGCCTCCGGGACTCACTGCCTGGTATACATCCGGCCCGACAAGTTTGGCACGCTCCAGGAAAAAATCGGCGTGCTGGACTCCGAGGAAATCCTTGCGCAGCTCGCGGAAGAAGTTCGCAAGCGCCTGCATCCGCGTGATGTCGCGGGCCGATTCGAGGGAACATCGATCATGGCGTTGCTCGAGCGCGGCAGCGAGCGAGACGCGCAGGTCTGGGGCCAACAGCTGGTCGATCACATCAGCAAGATGACCTTCGAGGTCGACGACAAATCGACGAACATGACATGCACCGTCGGCGCCTGCGCCGTCAGCGAGGTGTTCAGCAGCCTCGAGGACTTCGTCGTGGCAACCATCAGTGCCTACGAGCTCGGCAAGCAAGCGGGCGGCAATACATCTTGCCTTAGCGAGAGCGCCAAAGAAGATACGAAGCAGCGGGAATTCGATGCGATCTGGGTCAAGCATCTGAAGTCGGCACTGATGGAAAATCGCTTCCGGCTTGCACAGCTGCCGATCGCCGGCCTGCGCAGCGACTCGATACAGATGTTTGATCTGCTGGTTCGCATGATTGACGAGCAGGGCAACTCCGTGCTGCCCTCGGAATTCCTGCCCGCCGCCGAACGCAATAACATGATGAAGAACATTGACCGCTGGATGCTGACCGCGGCGATGCGCTTCTGTGGTCAGAATGACGCCGATCGTGTCTTCGTTCGCTTATCGCAGCAATCAATCACCGACCGGTCCACTGCCGCGTGGCTTCAGCAGAAACTCGACGAAGATGGCTTCGACTGCTCGAGACTCGTGATACAGGTGCCGGAACGAGAAGCAGCGAAATACATAAAGCAGACCCGGGCAATCGTCGGGCATGCACGCAAGATCGGCATCGGTTTTGCAATTGAACACTATGGTATCGACCAGGACCGGTTTCAGATACTCGATCTGCTGGAGCCCGACTACATCAAGATCGACGGCGAACTCATGCACACCCTGATTACCGACAAGGGTATGCAGGATGCGGTAACGCGGATCGTCAGCGCTGCCAAGAAGCGGGATATCAAGACCATCGCCGAGCGTGTCGAAAACGCCAACGCCATGGCGGTATTGTTCCAGCTCGGACTGGATTACATGCAAGGGCACTATGTTCATGAGCCTGAAGTTGTGCTTCAGGACACGGACAGCGTCCCGCCCACATCCCTCGAGGGGCTCGCCAAGACGAGAACCGCAACCGCGTGAAAAGGGTGAACGCAAACACGGAGTGTGACTCGCGTCACAGTCTGGTTGCGGAACCACCCGCTAACGCTCACATAAAGTAAAAACATAGAATGACATCATGTTTTTCATAAGCTTGTGGCATTAACCTGCCCTTCATAATGCGAACGGGGTTACCGATTGTGAATGACGCACATGGAAAGAAACGCACGGATCGAATTGCGACGCGCACGCAGAAGACGCTGCTGCCGCTGGTCGCTGTCGGCGGTAGCCTCGCGGCGATGCCTGCCAGCGCGCTTGAACTGGGTGATATCGCGGTGCAGTCGCGACTCGGTCAGCCGCTGCGCGCAAGCGTCGCCTATGCGCTGGCACCGAACGAACAACTGAATTCGTCCTGTGTAACGCTTGGATTCGGTGCTCCAAGTAGTGGCGTACCGGGTATTGGACCCGCGAAAATCAGCATGGCCGACGGCAGGATTCTTCTGACCGGCAGCCAGCCGATACGAGAACCTATGGTTGCCGCACGGATCAATGTCAGCTGTCCGCACACAGCGAATCTCAGTCGCGAGTACATGTTGCTCATCGATCCGTCGAGCCCCGCCTTTGACCGGCCGACAGTGGCGGAAACGCCGGCCACCGCGCCGGTTCCCGCTGCGCGTGAGTCTCAATCCAGGGGCGAGCGAGTTCCCACGGCGACACGCAAGGTCAGCCAGGCGCCGATCGGCAAAGCGACGCGCTACCGTGTGCAACCCGGTGACTCGCTGTCTCAGATCGTCGAACGCATAGAGAATCGCCCGGCCGGACTCTGGGCGGCCGTTAACACGGTTTTTGAAACAAACCCCGACGCGTTCATCGATAACAATCCGAACCAGCTGAAGGCAGGAAGCTGGTTGACCATTCCAAGCTTCGACGGCAGTGAGCCTGTTGTTGCGCCCGATGCTGTTAGCCAGAGCATCAGCACGAGCAACGACGCTCAAAGTGCTGGCGCAGTTAAAGACGCGGCTCCGACAACGACCGCGCCGCCTGGAACAATCGAGACGACAACGCCAGCCGCGGCGGCAGAAGCGACCAATGTCCTCAGGGAAGCTGTTACCGCCACCAGCAGCGACCTCCGCCCTGAAACGGCAGTCGTGGAGAACGATAACCCGTTCGTCGATGGCGCCGAAACGGTGACTGAGGCCGTTGTGATTCCGGATACCGAGATTGAAGGTCCTGTGACCAGCTCGACGTCGCCAAACGTTGCGACGGCGGTTATTAACAACGACACGCCAGAAACGACGTCTCCATCGTGGCTAATGTGGCTTGCCGGCAGCGGCCTCGCGCTAATCATCGGCCTGCTGTTGTTTGGCCGGCTGTTCCGAAGCCGCCCCGTCGATCCTGTCTTTGATGCCGTCGCGGATCGGCCCCCAAGACCTGCGAGCGACCGGGAGTCGGACGGCATCGAGGTTAGCGAGCACACCGGCTACATCCTCGAGGATGACGCGCCCACCGCGGAGAATGTTTCGCTGGATGCCGATCTCGCCATGGGGACGGGACTCGAGGACGGCACGGACATGGTAGTTGCGCAGGATTTCGGCTTCGCGGCTCCGCAAGAGCTCGATCTCGAGCTGCCCTTCGAGCCTGAGCCGGAGGTCGACCAGGCCGATACCGGCATCTTTGGGGCGGCCCCTGACGACGCTGTTGCGATCCTCGAAGAGAGCACCGCGACAATCGCAGACGATACCTTGTCTGGCGACGAATACGACATGTCCGTCATGCTGGACGCGACAAAGATGCCGCAGCCTGAGGACATTACGCAGCGCGACCTGCAGGCGGTGGAAGTCGACCCCGTAGACGAGCACGCCGCGACCGGCGGCTTCACCGGCACCGAGACGATCGCCAGCGAAGCAGAACTCGAAATCCTCGAGCAGGATTACGAGGATGAGCTCACGGCAACGCAGACAGCGAACAAGGAAATCGAACGCATCGCGGCGGAAATCGCAGCCAATCGCGCCGAGGCCGAGGCGATGAACAACGATCACGACAGCGATCTGGATGACGAGACCGCGCTGCTGCCCGCAGGAGACGATGAGTACCTTGTCGAAACCGGCATCCACGAAGCGGCAACGATCGAGGCGGCAACCGTCGAAATGCCTGCCGCGGAAAATGACGAGACCGCCGAGATGGAAATCGACGGCGGCAAGGTTGATACCAAGGCGGTCTAGGATCGCGGCTGGAATACCCCAAGGGCACGTAGGCCGCCTCTACGGTTCTTAGTAAACCAACACGTCTAGGCGACGCCAATCAGACGCTCGACTTTACGCCATCCTTGCGGTAGCAGGCTGCCGCGCAGCGCGCGCTCTCCGTAGTAATGATCCACATCGTTCCATTTTATCGTCATCACACGCGTGCCGGTGTGCACCTGCAGGCTGCCTTCTTCCGGCACCACGGCAGCAGCAACCATCCTCTCCTCGCCACTCTGGAACTTCTTCGCCGGAATGTTGATCAGCTTGTTGCCCTTGCCTTTGGCGAGCTCTGGCAACTCCTCCATTTCGAAAAGTAGCAGGCGGCCGATCGAACTGACGGCGGCGATCAGGCACTCTTTGTCAGCAGGTACCGGAGCCGGCACGACCGCCTTGCCTCCAGCCGGCACACGCAGAATCGCCTTTCCCGCCTTGTTACGAGAGACGAGGTCGCCGAGCTTGGCAACGAAACCGTAACCGGCATCGCTGGCGAGCAGGCACTTTTGTTCTGCGTCGCCGATCATGGCGCCACAGAAAGCGGCGCCGTCCGGCGGCTTGAAGCGACTCGAAAGCGGTTCACCCTGGCCTCGCGCCGACGGCAACGTACCCGCAATAACGCTGTATACGCGTCCGGTGCTGTCGATAAACATGGCCAGCTGATTGCTGCGGCCCTGCGCCGCGGCGAGAAAACCGTCGCCGGAGCGATAGTTCAGGGCGGCGGGGTCGATCTCATGTCCTTTGGCGGCGCGCGCGTAACCGGCTTGGGACAACACGACGGTAACAGGCTCGCTCGCGACCAATTCTGTTTCGTCCAGCGCCTGGGCCGCTTCCCGCTCTACGATCCGGGTTCGTCGATCATCGCCATAGGCCTCGGCATCCTCGAGAATCTCTTTTTTCAAAAGGGTTTTGAGACGCGCGGCACTTTTCAGCGTCTTCTCGAGCAAATCACGTTCTTCCTGAAGCTCGTCCTGCTCACCGCGGATCTTCATTTCCTCGAGCTTGGCGAGATTTCGCAAGCGCAGATTCAGGATCGCTTCAGCCTGAATATCGCTGAGCTTGAAGCGCTTCATCAGCACCGGCTTCGGCTCGTCCTCTTCGCGAATGATCGCGATGACTTCGTCGATATTGAGATAAGCAACCAGCAGACCGTCAAGCACATGCAGACGAGCATCGACAATCGCGAGACGATGAGCGAGGCGTCTCTTCACCGTCGCCTTGCGGAACGTCAGCCATTCTTTCAATAACTCGAGCAGATTGAACAATCGCGGTTTGCCGTCCAGACCGATGATGTTCATGTTGACCCGCGCCGTTCGCTCGAGCGAGGTTGTCGAAAACAGATGTGACATCAGCTGCTCGACGTCCACGCCGCGCTTCTTGCTGATAACAAGACGCGTTGGTTCCTCGTGATCGGACTCGTCTCGAAGGTCATCGACCTGCGGCAACTTCTTGTTGCGCATTTGTGCGGCTATTTGCTCGAGAATCTTGCTGCCGGAAATCTGGTGCGGTAGCGAGTCGATAATAATGTCGCCACTCTCGACCTTGTAGGACGCCCGCAGTCGCAGCGTACCGCTGCCGGTCTCGTACATTTCGACGATCTCGTCCCGGGACGAAACGAGTTCCCCCCCGGTTGGAAAATCAGGACCCTTGATATGCTTCATCAGCTGCCTGACGGTGGCCTTCGGATTGTCGAGCAGGTGCACAAGAGCACTGGCGACTTCGTTCAGGTTATGCGGCGGCACGTCAGTCGACATTCCGACGGCAATACCGGTCGTGCCGTTCAACATCAGATTGGGCAGCCGCGCCGGAAGTACTATGGGCTCGTTCATTGTGCCGTCGAAGTTCGGTACCCAGTCGACCGTGCCGTCGCCGAGTTCCGAGAGCAGGCTCTTTGCATAAGGCGTCAGCCGGGACTCGGTATAGCGCATCGCCGCAAACGATTTTGGATCGTCGGTGGAACCCCAGTTGCCCTGCCCGTCGATGATGGTGTAGCGATAGGAGAAGTCCTGGGCCATGAGCACCATCGCCTCGTAACAGGCCGAATCACCGTGCGGATGAAACTTGCCGATAACGTCGCCGACCGTACGCGCCGACTTTTTGGGCTTCGAACTGGCCGAGAGACCCAGTTCGCTCATGGCGTAGATAATACGTCGCTGGACCGGCTTCAGGCCGTCACCGATTTGCGGCAGCGCGCGATCGAGGATGACGTACATCGAGTAATCGAGGTAGGCCTTCTCGGTATAGTCTTTCAGCGACTGCTGCTCTACGCCCTCGAGATTGAGACTGTTTTGCATCTTAGGTCCTTTACGTCCTATACCTCCGCGAGATCACCCTTGGTCTCAAGCCATTTGCGGCGGTCTTTCGAACGCTTCTTGGCGAGCAGCATGTCCATCACCTGCTCGGCCTTGTCTTTGGCGTTCACCGTGAGTTGAACCAGTCGTCGGGTATCGCGGTTCATCGTCGTTTCCCTCAGTTGCGACGGGTTCATTTCACCGAGGCCCTTGAACCGCGTGACGGTGATTTTGCCCCGCCTCTTCTCGGCTTCGATGCGATCGAGGATCCCCTTTCGTTCGCCTTCGTCCAGCGCGTAGAAGACTTCCTTACCTACATCGATGCGATACAGGGGCGGCATCGCGACGTACACATGACCGGCCATGACCAGTTCACGAAAGTGCCGCAGAAAAAGCGCGCAGAGCAGCGTGGCAATGTGCAGACCGTCCGAGTCCGCGTCGGCAAGTATGCAAATCTTGTGGTAGCGAAGCCCGTCGATGTTGTTGGCACCTGGATCAACGCCCAGGGCCACGGAGATGTCGTGCACTTCCTGGGACGCCAGGATCTCGCCGGAGTCAACTTCCCAGGTATTCAGAATCTTGCCACGCAGCGGCATGATTGCCTGCGTTGTGCGGTCACGCGCCTGCTTGGCCGAACCGCCGGCAGAATCGCCTTCTACCAGGAAGATCTCGCAAAGCTCCGGCTCCTGCGACGTGCAGTCTGCAAGTTTCCCCGGCAATGCCGGACCGGAGACGATCTTTTTGCGAACCACCTGCTTTGCAGACTTCAGGCGTCGCTGCGCTTTGCCAATCGCAAGCTGCGCGATCTGATCGCCGGTTTCGGGATGCTGATTCAGCCACAGGGCGAAATTATCCTTGATGATTCCGGCAACAAAGGCCGCGGATTCGCGTGACGACAGGCGCTCTTTGGTTTGTCCTGAAAACTGCGGGTCCTCAAGCTTGGTACTCAACACATAACTCAGACCGTCCCAGACATCTTCTGGCGCAATACTGACGCCGCGCGGCAGCAGGTTTCTGAAATCACAAAACTCGCGCAACGCATTCGTCAGGCCGGTGCGAAGTCCGTTGACATGTGTCCCACCTTGCGGCGTCGGGATCAGGTTGACATAGCTCTCCGTCACGCTGGCGACCCCATCGGATGTCCACACCAGCGCCCAGTCGAGCGCCTCGTTGTTGCCCGTGACACTGCCACCGAATGGCTCTGCCGGGAGGGTCTCCGCCGCGTCGATCTCCTCGAGCAGATACTCCTCCAGGCCACCGGCGTAACACCATTCGAACTTCTCTTTGGTCTTTTCGACCTTGAGGCGGACAGTGATGCCGGGACACAGCACTGCCTTTGCGCGCAGCGCGTGTTTCAGGCGGGCAACCGAAAATTTCGCCGAATCAAAATACTTCGCATCCGGCCAAAAACGAATTGTAGTGCCAGTATTTGCCTTGCCGACCTTGCCGACTACTTCGAGCTTGCCGCGCTTCTTACCGCCGGCGAAGCTCATGTTGTATTCCTTGGCACCGCGACGAATCCATACTTCGAGATTCTTCGACAAGGCGTTTACCACGGACACGCCGACACCGTGCAGTCCGCCAGAGTACTGGTAGTTTTCACTGGAAAACTTCCCACCCGCATGCAGCCGCGTGAGTATCAGTTCGACCCCCGGGATCTTTTCCTTGGGATGCTTGTCGACGGGCATACCTCGGCCGTCGTCGGTAACCTCGAGCGAGCCATCTTTATAGATAGTGACGTCGAGTTTCTTGCAGTAACCCGCGAGCGCCTCGTCGATGCTGTTGTCGATAACCTCGTGAGCGAGGTGGTTCGGCCGCGTCGTGTCGGTGTACATACCCGGCCGGCGTCGAACAGGTTCGAGTCCGCTAAGGACCTCGATGTCCGCAGCGTCGTATCGTTTACTCATCAATCAGATAGCCAGTTATCAGATTGCCAGAAGGTGCCCGGCGCGATTCTAGCCTGAATGAAAAGCAGACGCACCCCAAGCGCACTTCCTTCAGGGCACTCCCGACAGAACATGCGCAGCAACGTCTTGAAAAGTGCTGTTGCGCGCAGAAAACAAGAAAGGAACGAGCGAGAAAGCGGAGTTTACACGGAGTAAATGAGCATTTTGAGATCGCTCCTGACGCCGTTAGTTGCCGCTACGGCGCTTTTCATGGCGCTGCTAGTCGAAATCGGCGACCAAAGACTCCCGAATATTCTCGGCAACCGGGCCTATTTCGACTCGGTAATTCTCGTGATCGATGCCGGCAGCCAGGGAGGCGCCGGCCTTCAATGCGGCCACCTGCTCGGCAGGGAATTCGAACCGCATGAAGTGCACGGCCGATGTCTTCTCTTCATCGGAGCGCTCGAGATCTTCATCGGCAATCGCAAATACGCGGTCAAAATCTGCAACCTGCACGTAGACGCGATTCTCGATGCCGTTTAGTTGCGTCAGCATGGCGCGACGCTCCTCGACCTCCGGAAACTCGATCATGAACGTCGCTTTCCAGTTCGACCCGTCTGGTATCAGCGGATTGTATGCCTCCAACTCCTCGTTGATACCGTCGGCCTCGAAGATTCGCTCGATACGGAGCATTTCCTGCACCTGGTACTGCATGGTCAGAAAATCTTCGAAATACAGCGCAGCATTCGTACCCAGCGCCAGGCGTCGATTGCGTTTATGAGCCAGGACCTTTTGCCGAAAAGCCGGTCGTGCTTCGGCGTACTGTTCCAGGCTAAAAAGTTTGTCACGCGTCAATTTTTGCATGGTGTTCATATTCCGTAGGCCATTCTCAGGAGACTCATCGGGCTGTTCGCTTTGTGATCGTCGAGATCCTGAACGATTTGTTCCGCCGCCATCGGACAGTCGCTGGCAAAATGATCGGCTTCCGCCTTTTTCAATTTGTTCGCGACGGGACGCGCGATCTTCTTCGATACACCGTGGAACTCTTTCTTGACCGCGTAGGTACCGTCATGCCCGGAGCAACGTTCAATCGCTTCGACCGTCGTATCGGGCACGAGTTGCAACGCGTCGCGCGTCTTCAGCCCGATATTCTGCACGCGCAGATGGCAAGGAACCTGGTAAGAAACCTTCCCAAGGGACGTCTTGAAATTCGTCTTCAGCTTGCCCGCCTTGTGTCGCAGCATCAGGTATTCGAAGGGGTCGAACATTGCCGCTCGGACCTTGGCAACATCCGGGTCGTCAGGAAACATCAGCGGCAGTTCCTGCTTGAACATGAGCGTGCACGAAGGGATCGGAGTGACGATATCCCATCCGGCATCCACCATCGCCGCAAGCACGGGAATATTGATTTCTTTCGCTTTTTGAACCGCGTCGAGGTCTCCCAGCTCCAACTTTGGCATGCCGCAGCAGACTTCTTTCTCCGCGAGCGCCATCGGGATATCGTTGTGCTCGAAAACCGCAACGAGATCTTCGTCGATCTCCGGATGATTTCGGTTGCCGTAGCAGGTCGTGTAGAGCACGACCTTGCCACGCGTAGCTTCCGTCGCATCGCCGGCCACCTCACCGACATCGTCGAGGCGCTTGAGTCGCTTCCTCGCTGTCTTCGCGTGGTACGGAGGCACTGGCGCATCGCGATGCACGCCCAGGGTACTCTCCAGCAGTTTGCGGCCAGTCTTGCTGCGGTTGATCGCATTAACGGCGTTCACGACGACCGGAATCCCGGCGAGCGCTCCAACCCTGTCAGTGGAGCTCAATACCTTATCCCGGAACGACGCGCCTTGTTTCTTGAAGCGCGCCGCTTTGGCGCGCAGCATCAGATGCGGAAAATCGACATTCCACTCGTGCGGCGGCACGTAGGGACACTTCGACATGTAACACATGTCGCAGAGGTAGCAGTGATCAACGACATCCCAGTAGACTTCCTTGGGCACGCCATCGAGTTCCATCGTGTCGGACTCATCGACGGCGTCGAACAGCGTCGGAAACGAGTTGCAGAGGTTGAAGCAGCGGCGACAGCCATGACAGATGTCGAATACACGTTCGAGTTCCTCGAACAGCGGCACCTCGTCGTAAAAAGCATCCGACTTCCAGTCGAGCGGGTGTCGCGTCGGCGCCTCAAGGCTGCCCTCGCGCCTGCCTTCGGAGTTGCTCATCAAAATAGTGGCGATGAATCATGCCGGGTCGGACGACCCGGCAATGATGTCACTGCCTAGTCGTCGAGCGAGTCGAGCGCTTTCTGGAAACGATTCGCGTGAGAACGCTCGGCTTTCGCCAGCGTCTCGAACCAATCGGCGATTTCGTCAAAGTCTTCGTCGCGCGCCGTCTTGGCCATACCCGGGTACATATCGGTGTACTCGTGCGTTTCGCCGGCGATTGCGGCCGCCAGGTTCTGCGCGGTGCCGCCGATGGGCAGGCCCGTCGCAGGATCGCCCACTTCTTCGAGATACTCCAGGTGCCCGTGCGCGTGCCCGGTTTCGCCTTCTGCCGTTGAGCGAAAGACAGCGGCGACATCGTTGTAGCCTTCGACATCCGCTTTCGCTGCAAAATAGAGGTAACGACGGTTCGCCTGAGACTCCCCGGCAAATGCGTCTTTGAGGTTGTTTTCTGTCTTGCTGCCTTTTAGTGACACTGTAGGTTTCCTCTCAGATGATTGATGGGTAATTAGACCGAGTCTAATGGACATTGACTCTATGCCTCTGCCGTTTTGCTGTCAACCGTGGATACTGCGGCTGGACATCCTGTAGCGATCGAGACACATTGACGGGATCTGAGGCTCCCTGTAGCGTACGCACGCAATCTGTTTGGAACCTTAGCGATGAGCTCGGCGAAAAAATTCAACCTCGAAAAAGCGTTGTCAGACCTGGAAACGCTGGTCGAAGAACTCGAGTCCGGCGACCTGCCGCTCGAGAAGGCGATGAAAAAGTTCGAGGACGGCATCAAGCTGACACGCGGCTGCCAAAGTGCGCTCAAAGATGCCGAACAAAAGGTAGAGATCCTGATGAAGAGCGCGGGCAGCGAAGAACTCGATGACTTCCTGATTGACGACGAGGATTAACGCTGGCGCTTTGCTTCGCCGATCGTCAAGCACCCTGTAGGAGGCCGCCCCGGCGGCCGACATCCTGACGCGGCCTGACGGCCGCCGCTTCGCTTCGCACCCCGAGGGCACGTCGGGCGCGGGGGACATTCTGCTTTTCTCCCGAGAAAAGCAGAATGTCCCCTTTTATTCCTGTAGCAAGGTCAATAAGGCCACCACGGTTGACTCGACGCCCGCCGTCACCGAAGGCTCCGGCGATATCTTGAACAACGGCGAATGGTGGCTGGGCACCGCAGGCCCACCGGCCCGCTCGGCCTCGAAGGCCTCGGCGGGTGTGCCACCGATCGCCCAGTAGACGCTCGGAATATCGGGATCTTCTGCGAAAAACGGGAAATCCTCCGCACCCATCCCCTTCGTGGGAATGTCCACCACCGCCTCATCACCCATCGCGTCCACCCAGGCCACTTTCAGGCGCCGAGCCAGCTCCGCGTCGTTCTTCGTTGGTGGAACGCTCTCGTCAGAAACGATGACCTCGGGCAATTTGTCCTCCGGCAAGCCGGCAACCCGTCCCATGTTCTCGGCGATACGCCGGATACCGGCGAGCAGAATGTTTCGTGTCTCCTCATTGGTATTCCTGACGGTCAGCTGCAGGTGCGCACGATCCGAAATGATGTTGTGCTTGGTACCCGAGTGAAAGGAACCGACTGTCACCACGCCCGGGTCACGCGGTGACAATTCCCGCGAAACCAGGGTCTGCAGCGCGAGCACTATCTGGCTCCCTAAAACGATCGGGTCTTTGCCTCGATGCGGACTTGCTCCATGAGCCCCCACGCCGTGAATGATGATATCGACCGTATCGGCTCCAGCGTAAGGGCTGCCCTCCGAGACGTTGATCACGCCGGCAACGTCACTCGACGAGACATGAAATGCCAGTGCGTAGTCGGGCTTTCCAAACCTGCCCCAGAGATTGTCGTCCTTCATCGCCCGCGCGCCGAGAACGCGCTCTTCGGCCGGTTGCACCAGGAGCATCAGCGTGCCATTCCAGTCGTCTTTTCGTGCAGCCATCTGGCGTGCCGTGCCGACGAGGCTCGTGATATGCACATCGTGCCCGCAAGCGTGCATCGTGAAGACCTCGGTGCCGGTGATAGGGTCCGTCTGTTTTGCTCGCGACGCATTCTCCAGACCGGATTTCTCTTCGACCGGAAGCCCGTCCATGTCGGCCCGCATCATGACCAATGGACCCGGACCGTTCTTCAGCATTGCCACGACGCCGGTGCCACCAACATTTTCGGTAACCTCAAACCCTGCGGCTCTCAGCTCTGCTGCCATGCGCTTCGCCGTCTCGTATTCGACGGTGGATAGCTCCGGGTTGCGATGGAAATGATCGAATAGATCGGCGAGATAGCTTTCGTAGTCTTTTTGCACCGCAATGTTCAGATCGCTCGCAAGCGCAGGCACGGCGACAAGGACTGCCATGAAACAGAAAATGCGTTTGATCATCAGGATTCCTGTCTTTTCGTTTTCGGACAACTGCTGCCCGCGAAGTCTAGCCACAAAAGGCCGCTGCTGCAGACGACACGAAATCTAGCAGACAATCAGTCGGCGCGAAACGTCCACGAACGAGCAGAGCGCGGGACCTGTAATGACCCGCTCAGGACCAAGCAAGCTCGGGATATGACTCAGGTGTTAGTGCCGCCGCTGCCCTGCAGGCGCTCGATCAGGGCGCGAAGGAAGACTTTATTGAAGCGCAGCTGACAGGCTGATGATACCTGCTCCATCAGCGACGAGCTGACGCGAAGAATCGTGACCTGGCCATTGGCCTTGATCGATGCCTGGCGACGGGCGCCCCGGACGTAGCTGGTTTCGCCGAAGCAGTCGCCGTTCGTCAACGCACCAAGGCTCTTTCCATTCGCCTGCACCGTCACGCTGCCGGCGACGATAATATAGAAGCGATCGTCTACCTCGCCCTCACGGACGATGTCCTCACCGTCCTTATACTCATGCCAGTCGGATGCGCGCAGCACCTCCCAGATTTCGGCGTGCGAAAACTCGTGGAAGAAGGTCAGCGTCCGCAGCAGATCGAAATGTTCCTGATTATCAAGATTGTCATACTTCTGGCGGAGGTCTTTATAGACCCGCGTCAGTTCCGCCGACATCGCGTTGCCGGTAGCCAGCCGCTTTCCCGGATCCTTCTGCATCGTCGTCATCACGACATGCTCCAGCTCCTCGGGCAGGTCCTGCCGGTAGGTGTGAATCGGCGGCGGTGTCGCGTAGACAATCTGGTGCAAGAGCTTGGATAGGTTGTCGGCGCGGAACGGCCGAAAACCTGTCAGCAGCTCGTACATGACCGCACCCAGCGAATACAGGTCCGAGCGCGGCGTCAGCTCTTCCGACTGCACCTGCTCGGGTGACATGTAGCTAGGCGAACCAGCGATGCCTTCGATCCGCGAGACGTCGGAATCGCTGACGATCGCAATCCCGAAATCGATAATGCGTACGTCGTTGTCGATCGTGAGCATCACATTGCTCGGCTTGATATCGCGGTGGATCACGCCACGACCGTGCGCATAGTGAAGTGCTTTGGCACATTTATAAATAATCTCTACAACATCATCGACGCGCAGCAGATTATCGGGACGACAGTACGCGGCGAGCGTGCGGGCACCCTGGATGTGCTCGGTGACCACGTAATAGCTGCCGTCTTCTTCACCGGCGTCGTAAATCGGCATGATGTTGGGGTGCTGCAGCATGCCGACCATGTGCGCTTCGTTGAAGAACATCTTGCGAGATACTTTCGCCCGTTCGGCGTCCTGATCTTCTTCGATGTTGTAGACTTTGATCGCGACGTCGCGACGGTAATAGGGATCATGAGACAGGTAGACGCTGCCGGTGCTACCTCGACCTATTTTGTTAATGATGACGTACTTGCCGATCTTCTCGGGAACGCCGTCCGTGCGTTCTAGTTCGCTTACCGTGGTCGCCATGTTGTCTCAACTGGTTAGGTCATGAGCCACCTGTATAAACCCAGTATTACTGCGGCATACAAGGCGGCTACGAGGTCGTCCAGCATAATTCCCAGCCCGCCGCCGAGTCTGTGATCCAAGTCCCGAATCGGCCAGGGTTTGACAATATCCATCAGGCGAAAAAGCGCAAAGGCGATCAGCCACCCCGAGAGGGTAAAGGGAGCCGCCAGCAGCGTCAGATACATGCCCGAAATCTCGTCCCAGACGATCCCCCCATGATCGTGCACGCCGATGCGCCGTGCGCTTTCACCGCAGATCCACACACCGAGTAGCGCCAGCGCGAACGCAATGCCCAATTGAACATAAAGTCCGAGATCGAGCGTTAGCCAGAACAGCAGTACGCCCGGAAGCGAGCCGACGGTGCCCGGTGCAAACGGTGCGAGCCCGGTACCAAATCCGAATGCGAGGAAATTGACCGGATCGGTCAGAACGGTGCGGGCGAGGTTCCCGTCAATGTCGTTGGATGGCTCGTTCACAGGAAGTGTCGATAGCCGCTGCTGGCGTAATCTACGATGCGGCCGTCTTTACGGCAATGAAGCCCGTCACCGTCGGTCACCCTGCCGATCGCTGTCACGTTGGCAATGCCTTCAACCGCATCCGGGCGCGCAGTGAAACAAAGCTCGTAGTCATCACCGCCGGTCAGCGCCAGGCGCATTTGCTCCGTCTCGTCGAAACGCGCTTTGAGGGCATCTGACACCGGCAGCCGGTCGATCTCAAGCTCGCCTCCGACACCGCTCGCCGCCAGTAATTTTCCGAGATCTCCGACCAGCCCGTCCGATACGTCAATAACGGCATTCGCCCGACCAACGAGCTGTCGGCCGGTCTCGACGCGCGCGCTCGGGCGAAGGAACCGCCCGACCAGAAACGTATCGGATTCGTTGCTGCCGAGTAGCAGCAGGCCGGCCGCAGCGTCGCCCAGGGTTCCCGTTACAAATACGGTGTCCCCCACCTCGGCGCCGCTCCGCAACAGCGCGCCGCCGGTCTCGACCTCGGCCGATACCTGTACTGTAGCAACCACCTGCTCGCCCCTGGTTACATCTCCGCCGACAAGGTCTACATCGAATTCATTGGCCGCTTCAAACAGTCCGGCCGAAAAATCAGCCAGCCAGTCAGGATCGGCCCGCGACAGCGTGAGCGCCAGCGTCATCCAACACGGTGTCGCACCCATCGCGGCAACGTCAGAGAGATTAACGGCGACGACGCGGTAGCCGATATCGGCGGCGGCTGTCTCGATGGGGAAATGGACGCCCTCGACCAGGGTATCGATAACCTGAACCTGGTCGCGCCCGGGCGGCGGTCTGAGTACAGCGCCGTCGTCGCCGATGCCGGTGACTATACCAGGCGTACGAGTGGTGCGATCGAAGTATCGGCGTATCAGTTCGAACTCATCCACCGTCGTCTGCCTGCACCTCGCTTGTACGAATCGACCTGGCAGCCGCGTCGAGGCAGGCATTGACGTATTTGTGCCCCTCGACCGAGCCAAAACGTCGGGCAAGATTGATGCTTTCGTTGATGATGACTTTGTAAGGAATATCGGTGCGCGACTCGAGTTCGTGCGTGCCGATCAGGAGAATACCGAGTTCGACCGGGTCCAGCCGACTGACCGGGCGGTCGATAAAGTCGCCAATCGTCTTTTCGAGTTGATCCCGTGCTTCGCAGACTGCCGCTAGCGATTCGTCGAAGTAATCTTTGTCAACACGCTCATATGCGGCCTGCTGGTGAAACTGCGCCAGCAATTCGGACGCCGTATGCCCGGCTATCTGCGTCTGATACAAAGCCTGCAATAAGAGTTCACGTGCACGGGTCCGAGCGCCCGTTCCCTTTGAACTGGCTTTGCTCATTACGTGCTCTAGTCAACGATTCGAAGCAAGTTGATCATCTCGATGACGGCGAGCGTGGCCTCTTCACCCTTGTTGCCCGCCTTGGTTCCGGCTCGCTCTATCGCATGCTCTATCGTGTCGACCGTGAGTACGCCGTTACCGACGGGTATGCCGTGCCGCCGCCCGGCCGCCATAATGCCTTTGACGCATTCGCTGGCGACGTACTCGAAGTGCGGCGTGGCACCACGAATGACGGCGCCGAGTGCGATGATGCCATCAACGCGGCGTGACGCCGCAACCTTGTCTACTATGATCGGCATTTCGTAGGCGCCGGGCACCCGAATGATCTCGACGTCGGCGTCGGCGGCACCGTGCTGGCGAAGACAGCGCAGCGATCCCTTGATGAGCGATTCGACGACGAAGTCGTTGAAGCGCGCCGCCACAATCGCGAAGCGGCCGTCTCGTACGATCAGATCGCCCTCGATAGTCTTTATTTTTTCCATGGCCCGCGGCTTACTCAGACGTACTCGGTGATTTCCAGGTCAAATCCGGAAATCGCGTACATGTGCTTAGGCGCCGATAATACACGGATTTTGCTAAGGCCGAGGTCGCGGAGAATCTGCGCCCCGACACCGTAGGTTCTGAGCACCATCTCGCCTCCGCGGCGCTGGTCGAGTTCATCTCTGTGCTGGTCGAGTGTCTCGACGGAGTCCATGAATTCGCGCGATGATTCCTGATCGCGCAGCAGCACAATGACGCCTGCCTGCTCCTTCGAGATGCGTTCGATCGCGCTGTGCAAGGGCCAGCCCAGCGACTGACTCTTTACGCCAATCACATCGCCGAGCGTGTCCTGCAGATGCACACGAACCAGCGGCGCTTCGACGGCGCTCAGGTCTCCCTTGACCAGCGCAACGTGCACGGATCGATTGATATGGTCGTCGAAGCAATACATCGTGAACTCGCCAAACTCGGTCGCTACCGGCTTCTCGGCGATACGTTCGACGTTGCGTTCTTTATCGAGACGATAGCGAATGAGATCGGCAATCGTACCGATGCGTATGCCGTGCTTCTTCGCGAATCGCTCGAGGTCGGGACGACGCGCCATGGTTCCGTCTTCGTTCAGTATTTCTACGATTGCGGCCGCAGGTTCGAGGCCGGCCAGGCGTGCGAGATCGCAGCCGGCTTCCGTATGTCCGGCGCGAGTGAGCACGCCCCCGGGCTGCGCCATGACGGGAAAAATATGGCCAGGCTGCCGCAGGTGCTCGGGCTTGGCACCCGGCGCAACGGCCGCTTGAATCGTTTTTGCACGATCGTGCGCGGAGATGCCGGTTGTGATGCCCTCCGCCGCTTCGATCGATATCGTGAAATTGGTCGCGTGATGCTCATCGGTGTCGCTGACCATTAGCGGCAGCCGCAGCTGTTTGCAGCGCTCCCGTCCAAGGGTCAGGCAGATGAGCCCGCGCCCATGGGTCGCCATGTAGTTGACGTCTTCGGCGCGCACTTTCTCGGCCGCCATGATCAGATCGCCTTCGTTCTCGCGGTCTTCATCATCAACCATGATGACCATCTTGCCGGCCGCGATGTCGGAAATGATCTCTTCGATGTGGCTGAATCGGGATCCATGCACGCTGGGGTGCACTGTCGTCTTATCGGGCATAGCCATGTGCCTTTAGGAAGTCCTTAGATATGCCGGTCCCGTCAGGGTTGAGCAGGCGTTCGATGTAGCGCGCCAGCATATCAACCTCGACGTTGACGACGGTACCCACCTTGTAGTTATCGATGATCGTAACTTCGGCCGTATGCGGGATGATATTGATTTCGAAGCTGTTCCCGGATACTTCGTTAATGGTAAGGCTGACGCCGTCGACGCAGACAGAGCCCTTCTTCGCCACGTAGCGCGAGTATTCTGCCGGGACCTCGATGGTAAATCGTATTGATCGTGCGTCAGCGGCGCGCGCGCGAACGGTACCGGTACAGTCCACATGTCCGCTGACCAGATGGCCTCCCAGGCGCTCACCGAGGCTCAAGGCCGGTTCCAGATTCACCGGTGAACCCACGTCCAACTTGCCGAGCGCGGTTACGTCAAGGGTTTCAACGGATACATCGGTATCGAAACCGTCGTCACGCAGCGCGACTGCCGTCAGGCACACGCCGTTCACGGCGATGCTTTCGCCCGGCTCGTAGTCTGCCCACGACAGGCCTCGCGAACGGACGGTCAACCGCACGTCGCCACCCTTGCGTTGCATCGCCGCAATCTCGCCGCTGGCTTTGATGATTCCGGTAAACATCTATTGCTGAACTCTTGCTGTTATTCGCGTGTCTCCGCCAACACGGCGGACGTCGCTGATTTCGAGGACCCTGCGATCTGCCAGGGTTTGCCAGTTTGGCGTGTTGAACATTCGCCGGGTTTCACTCCCCATTATGTGGGGCGCCTGGTAAATCACAAGCTCGTCGACCAGCCCCTGTGCCAGTAAATGGCCCGTGAGGCCAGGGCCCGCCTCAACCAGCACGTCGTTGACGTCGCGTCCGGCGAGGTCAACAAGGACCTCAGAAACGTCCACTTTCGCGCTGCCGGCTGCGAATGCGCACACTTCGGCGCCCGCAGCCTCGAGATGCGCCGGGTCCGCACCGCCCGCACAACAAACCAGCGTTGCGCCCGGCAGGGCGAGCATTCGGGCGGTCGGCGGCGTGCGCAGTTTGCTGTCGATAACGACCCTGAGCGGCTGCAATTCCGGCGCCGACAGGTCCTCCAGACGTACATTCAAGGAGGGATCGTCGGCGAGTACCGTGCCTATCCCGGTCATGATCGCACCCGATCGCGCCCGCAGGCGTTGTACATCATGCCGTGCCTCGGCGCCCGTAATCCACTGGCTCTCGCCGCTCTTCATCGCGATGGCGCCATCGATGCTGGCCGCAACCTTGGCGCGAACGAACGGACGATTACGGGTTACTCGTGACAGGTAGCCGGCGTTCAGACGCTCGGCGGCGGCGGCCATCAGGCCGACCTCGGTCGCTACGCCTGCCGCGCCGAGGGCGGCCATCCCGCGGCCGGCAACCTGCGCGTAAGGATCCAGCGTTGCCGCGACAACCCTGACGACGCCCGCATCGATAAGTGCCTTGCTGCACGGCGGCGTCTTGCCATGGTGCGCGCAGGGCTCGAGGCTTACATAGGCGGTGGCACCTTTAGCAAAGCCACCCGCCGCTTTCAACGCGTTGATCTCGGCATGCGGCTCGCCCGCACGTTCGTGCCAACCCTCGCCAACAATCTCGCCGCTTTTCACGATGACGCAGCCCACCATCGGATTCGGACGAGCGGCGTATTGGCCGCGGGCCGCAATCTTCAGCGCCCGTGCCATATGCGCGTGATCCGTTGCGGTGAATGTGGTCATGATTAACGCTTCTTCTTACCCAGCAGTTCGGGCAATAAGGACATTTGTTCGCGGCTCGCCGCCGTCTCGGAGATCTTTTGCAGCCGCTTGATCTCGTCCTCGAACTCCGTGATGTCCTGGAAGCGACGATAAACCGACGCAAAGCGCACGTACGCGACTTCATCGAGCGCGCGCAGCTCCTCCATGACGAGATCTCCGACCAACCGTGACGGCACCTCTCGCTCGCCCATGGTGCGCAATCGGTGAATCAGGTGGCCAATCGCCTGCTCGAGCTCATCGCTCGGCACCGGCCGCTTCTCCAGGGCCCGGACCATGCTGTTGCGAAGCTTGGCTTCATCGAAGGGCTGTCTCGTGTTGTCACTCTTGATGAGCCGGGGCATGACCAGTTCGGCGGTCTCGAAGGTAGTAAAGCGCTCGTTGCAATCGAGGCACTGTCGACGGCGACGAATCTGCCGGCCGTCACCCGCGAGGCGCGAATCGATAACCTTGGTTTCTTCGTTGGCGCAGAACGGACAGTGCATAAGCGATCACAACCTGTCGCGAAGCGACGATCAGACGTATACCGGGAACCGTTGGCAGAGCTCAAGCACCTGGCCCTTGACGCGCTCGATGGTTGCTTCATCTTCGATGTCATCGAGTATATCGGCTATCCAGCCGCTTAGCTGCCGGGTTTCCTCGGGCCCGAAGCCACGCGTCGTGATCGCCGGCGTACCCAGACGCAGGCCACTGGTCACGAACGGCGACTGCGGGTCGTTCGGGACCGAGTTCTTATTCACGGTGATGTTCGCGCTGCCAAGTGCTGCATCGGCCGCCTTGCCCGTAATGCCGCGGTCGATAAGGCTGACGAGCATGAGGTGATTCTCGGTGCCACCCGACACGATCGGGTAGCCGCGCTGACTGAGCACCTCGGCCATTACCTTCGCGTTCTCACAGACCTTGCCCTGGTACGTCTTGAATTCCGGTTCCATCGCTTCTTTGAAGGCGACGGCCTTGGCGGCAATTACATGCATCAGCGGTCCGCCCTGGGTACCCGGAAAAACCAGCGAATTAAATTTCTTTGTCATCTCGTCGTTCTTGCGAGCGACGATAAGGCCACCCCGTGGGCCTCTCAGGGTCTTGTGCGTCGTGGTGGTACAGACGTCGGCGTACGGCACGGGACTCGGGTAGTGGCCTGTCGCGATGAGTCCCGCGACGTGCGCCATGTCGACCAGCAGGTAAGCGCCGACGCTATCGGCAATCTGGCGGAAGCGAGCCCAGTCTACGACCTGCGAATAGGCGGAGAAGCCCGCGATAATCATCTTCGGCTTATGCTCGAAAGCAAGTTCCTGCACGCGGTCGTAATCGATCAGGCCGGTCTCGGCCGACAGGCCATACTGAATAGCATTAAACAATTTGCCCGAGAAATTGACTTTGGAGCCGTGAGTCAGGTGCCCCCCATCGTTGAGGCTCATGCCGAGTATCGTGTCTCCCGCTGTCAGTAGCGCAAGGTACGCGGCCGCGTTCGCCTGCGAGCCCGAGTGCGGCTGCACGTTGGCATAGTCTGCGCCAAACAGCGACATCGCGCGCTCAATGGCAAGCCGTTCGACATCATCGACATACTCGCAGCCGCCGTAGTAGCGCTTGCCCGGGTAGCCTTCCGCGTACTTGTTGGTCATCGAACAGCCCTGCGCGCGCATCACACGCGGGCTGGCGTAATTTTCCGAGGCAATCAACTCGACGTGCTCTTCCTGGCGTCGGTCTTCCTCTGCGATTGCTGTGGCAACTTCGGGATCGAATGACTCTAACGTCGTCGATGTGTCGAACATTCGGGGCATACTCCGTGCGAGGTAAGGGGCGAAAGGTACGCGATGTTACCTGTTTGCGGGACGAGATGGCACTGAAAGTGCGGCTTTAACGTGTTTCTACGAAGGACTGGACTACGCGAGTCCACGCCCGCGCCAGGTTGCGACGATTATAGCCACCGCCGCCCGTAGCGATGATCCTGCCCTCGCAATGTTTGTCGGCCAGCCGGCACAGCGCCGATGCGGCCTCCGCATGCGCCTCCTCGCTCCAACAAAGGTGCGTTATGGGATCGCCCTCCAGGCTGTCTGCACCGCATTGCACGAAGATGAACTCTGGCCGCATCGACTCTATATGGGCTTCGACATACTGCCAGGCCGCGCGGAAATCATTATCATCGGCGCCGGGGGCCAACGGGATATTGAGCTTTGTACCGCATGCCGCCCCGGTTCCCGTCTCACTGGCCGCGCCGGTGCCGGGGTACAGATACCGCCCGTCTTCGTGGATATCCGCGAAGATCAGGTCAGGATCGCTCTCGAAGCCATAAAAAACCCCGTCGCCATGGTGTGCGTCAATATCGATGTAGGCCACGCGCTTCAGCCCGAACTGCTGGCGCAGATACTCGACTGCAATACCGCAATCGTTGAAAACGCAGAAACCGGCGGCGCTGCCGCGGGCGGCATGATGCAGTCCGGCAATCGGGACAAAGGCGCGTTTGTAATTACCGTGCATGATCTCATCGACGGCACAAAGCACCGCGCCGACAACCGCCGACGCGGCATCATAGATTCCCCGTACGACAGGCGTGTCGCCATCATCAAGCCAGCCTTTACCAACGGCCGACAGGCGTGACACCTTTTCGATGTAGTCGGCCGTGTGAAACAGTGCCAATTCATCGACGAGCGCGGGTCGCGGATGACCGAACGTTATCGCCTCGCCGAAATCCGCTTTTTGCAGCTCCGCGTGGAAGACGTCGTGGCGGTCGGTGCCGAAAGGATGCGGATCACCAAACCCGTAGGCGGCAATTGACTCTCCCCGATAGACCAGCACGGTGTCGCTCATGGATGCTTCGTTGAGTGTTTTCTTGTGGCGCAGCATACCTGATAATGCGCGCTCCCTGACATCCACGAGAATCTACGGTCTGACCATGGCTCAGTACATTTACACGATGAACCGAGTTGCCAAGGTGGTCGCTCCAAAGCGCCACATTCTTCGCGACATCTCGCTGTCCTTTTTTCCCGGGGCGAAGATCGGCGTGCTCGGACTCAATGGCTCCGGAAAATCGACGCTGCTGCGCATCATGGCGGGCCTGGACACCGAAATCGACGGGGAAGCAAGGCCGCAGCCCGGCATCAACATCGGTTACCTGCCCCAGGAGCCGGAGCTGGACCCGGCTAAAGACGTGCGCGGCAACGTCGAGGAAGGCGTTGCCGAGACCAAAGCCCTCGTTGATCGCTTCAACGAAATCAGCATGAAATTCGCCGAACCGATGGACGACGACGAGATGACCGCGCTGCTCGAGGAACAGGGCAAGCTGCAGGACGCGATCGACTCGGCAGGCGCCTGGGAACTCGATCGCAAGCTGGAAATCGCCGCCGATGCGCTGCGTCTGCCGGAATGGGAAGCCGATGTGACCAAGCTGTCGGGCGGCGAGCGCCGGCGCGTCGCGCTATGTCGGCTGCTGTTGTCGGAGCCGGACATGCTGCTGCTCGATGAACCGACTAACCACCTCGACGCCGAGTCGGTCGCCTGGCTCGAACGATTCCTCGACGAATACCCGAGTACCGTCATCGCGGTGACGCATGATCGCTACTTCCTCGACAACGTCGCCGGCTGGATTCTCGAACTCGATCGCGGACACGGCATCCCCTGGGAAGGCAACTACTCATCGTGGCTGGAGCAAAAAGAGGCACGCTTGCAGAACGAGGAGGCATCAGAGAAAGCGCGCAGGAAAGCGATGCAGCACGAGCTCGAGTGGGTGCGCAGCAACCCGAAAGGGCGTCAGGCCAAATCGAAGGCGCGCCTCCGGCAGTTCGAGGAGATTTCTTCGCCCAGCTACCAGAAGCGCAATGAAACCAACGAGATATACATCCCGCCAGGACCCCGGCTCGGCGACGTCGTACTCGAAGTCAACGATCTCAAGAAGGGCTTCGGCGACAAACTGCTCATCGATGGGCTCAGCTTACAGCTGCCGCCGGGCGGTATCGTGGGTGTCATCGGCCCGAACGGGGCCGGCAAAACAACGATGTTCCGCATGATTACCGGTGCGGAACAACCCGACGCAGGAACGATTCGCCTTGGCGATACCGTGAAAATCGCCAGCGTCGATCAGTCGCGTGACAGCCTGGACGATAGCAAGACCGTTTGGGAGGAAATCTCGGACGGCCTCGACCTGATTAACGTCGGCAATTACGAGACCTCGTCACGCGCGTACGTCGGCCGCTTCAACTTTCGCGGCCAGGATCAGCAAAAGAAGATCGGCCTGCTCTCAGGCGGCGAACGAAACCGCGTACATCTGGCAAAAATGCTGCGTTCCGGGGGCAACCTGCTGCTGCTTGATGAGCCGACCAATGATCTCGATGTGGAGACCCTGCGCGCGCTCGAAGAAGCCCTGCTGGAATTTCCGGGCTCCGCCATCGTAATCTCGCACGATCGCTGGTTTCTTGATCGTATAGCAACGCACATACTTGCCTTCGAAGGCAACAGCGAGGTTGTCTGGTTCGCCGGCAACTATGCCGACTACGAGGAAGATCGCAAGCGTCGCCTCGGTGCCGACGCCGCTAGCCCGCATCGCATCAAGTACAAGAAGCTGACGAGCTGATTCGGGCGCTTGCGGAACGCCAATCAACATCCTGATCACGAGAAGTGCCTGATGAGCGATACAGCCCATGATATTGTGGCAAGTGGGTGCGGCGAGTATTGCATTATTATGTTAACGATGGACGGCGGCGCCCGGTAAATCGGGCATACTGAGGTAGCCGATCGATACGATTCATGAAGCCGTCCCACATCCAACAATAAAAGGGCGAAATGGCAATAGTTATTGAGCAGGATCAGGGGATTACGAGCGACGCCGACGAGCGAATCGGACTCGAGTGTCCTTACTGCGGCATGTATGCGCACATGGAGCCACAGTCGGTGCCCGACGCGGCCTCCCTGCTTCGCGATAAACCCAAACACGTTGGGCTGGTTTACAAGTGCGACGCCTGCGACGAGCCCGTGTTTCTGCGTTTTGCCGTTCGCGAGTACACGGACAATCGCGTCGAGCTGTACCGCAACTTTGTCGAGCTCGAGCGGCCCAAGGAACGCTTCGCATTTTCGTACCTGCCCAAACACACCGAGGTGCTGTTTCGGGAAGCGCTGTCGTGCTATTCGGGGGGCAATTTCAACGCCTTTGCGTCGATGTGCCGACGTTCAACCATCAGCGCCTTCGATGCGCTCGGTGAAGGCGGCAAGCTGCGGGCTTTCGAGGAAGTGATGGTTGCCCAGGAGATCGCCGGTATCGACGATGAGTCGTTCGCCCCGATCAAGTCCGTGCTATTCGGTTCGGGACAGCATGAAGACCTGCCGTTGCTGACGCACGCGCAGGCCGGAATCCTTCTCGAGGTCCTGAAGGACATGTTCTACCAGTGCTTCGTCCGTCGCGGAAAGCTAACCCGGGCGATCAAGGTGCGTCGCTTCTTCGTCTCTGAAAACAACGACAACCTGGTTTCTGCCTAATAAAGGGGACATTCTGCTTTTCTCGCGAAGAGAAAAGCAGAATGTCCCCAATCAACCCACAGCCGCTCTCGCGTTGCGAAACAGTCGCAACCAGGGTCCGTCTTCGCCCCACTCGTCCGGATGCCATGAATTCTGGCGCGTCAGTGCGACCCGCTCAGGGTGAGGCATCATGATGGTCACGCGACCGTCCTCGTTGCTCAGGCCACAGATGCCGTCCAACGAACCGTTTGGGTTTGCAGGGTACTTGTCGGCAACTTCACCGTAGTTGTCGACGTAGCGCATCGCAACCGTATACGAAGATGCATATCGAGCGCCGTCGTCTCGAAAGGCGGCGCGACCCTCGCCGTGCGATGTCGCGATGGGCATGCGAGAACCCGCCATGCCCTGCAGGAACAGCGACGGACTTTCAACGACCTCGACAAGACTGAGGCGCGCTTCGAACTGCTCGGACTTGTTGCGCAAGAAGTCGGGCCAGTTTTCAGCGCCGGGTATCAGCTCGCGAAGATGGGACATCATCTGGCAGCCATTACAGACGCCCAGCGCGAAGGTATCGCGACGCTGGAAGAAGGCGCTGAAATCGTCGCGCGTTCTGGAATGGTAAAGGATCGACTTGGCCCATCCGCCGCCGGCGCCCAGCACATCGCCAAAAGAGAAACCGCCGCAGGCGACCAGGCCCTGGTAGTTCTCCAGCGTATCTCGACCGCTGAGCAGGTCGCTCATATGCACGTCAATCGCGGCAAAGCCCGCCCGCATGAAGGCTGCAGCCATCTCATTCTGGCTGTTTACTCCCTGTTCGCGCAGGATTGCTATCCGCGGCTTCTCGCTGCCGCGATAGATACGGGCGATATCGTTTTTCGGATCAAAACTCAGTACCGCATTCAGGCCAGGATCCTTATCGTCGAGCAGCCGCTCGAACTCCTCCGCCGCAGTGGCCGGATTGTCGCGCAGCGCCTGTATGCGGTAGCTCATCTCCGACCACTCGCGCTGCATGGTGGCCCGACTGAGTTCGAGCACAACATCGTCGTCGCTGCGTACCGTCAATGCCGGCTCTTCCTCGACGCGCCCGATCGCCGTCGCGGCAATGCCGTTACGATCGATGACCATTTGCACCTGCGTCAGTTTGCTCTTGGCTACCTGAACGACAGCGCCTACTTCTTCGTTGAACAGCGTTTTCAGCAGATCGACGCGCGACCCGCTCAGCGCCAGTGAAACACCGAGACGACTCGCAAACATCATTTCAGCGACCGTCGCAAACAATCCTCCGTCGCTCCGATCATGGTAAGCCAGCAACATTCCGCGTGCGTTAAGCTCCTGGATGGCGGCAAAGAACTGCTTCAGCGATTGCGGTTCGTCGACGTCCGGGGTGTCGCCGCCCGTGCGCTGAAACGCTTGCGCCAGACAGGACCCTCCCAGGCGATCCTTGCCCGAACCCAGGTCAAATAACAACAGGTAGCTCGGCTCGTCGCAGCGACGCAGCTCCGGCGTGAGATGCCGCGTGACATCAGAAACCGGCGCAAATGCGGAGACAATCAAAGACACGGGTGCCACCACCTGGTAGTCGCCGGTCTCGTCGCTCCAACGCGTACGCATCGACATGGAATCCTTGCCAACCGGGATCGCGACGCCTATCTCGCGGCATAATTCGTCGCCAACTGCTTTCACCGTATCGAACAGGTTCGCGTCTTCGCCCGGATGCCCCGCGGCGGCCATCCAGTTGGCTGAAAGACGCACATCGCTCAGCCTGTCGATCGGCGCCGCGGCAATATTCGTAATAGCCTCGGCGACTGCCATACGTCCCGATGCCGGGGCGTTGCTCGTGGCCAGCGGCGTGCGCTCACCCATCGCCATGGCCTCACCCGTCGTACTTCGGAACCCCGACGCTGTGATCGCGACGTCACTGACCGCGACCTGCCACGGCCCGACGAGCTGGTCGCGTGCGCAGAGTCCGCCCACGGTGCGGTCGCCGATATGAATCAGGAAGGACTTGTCGGCAACGGCCGGAAAACGGAGCACCCGAAACGCTGCATCCAGCAGTTCGATACCCGAAAGGTCGAGCTCGTCGCCAAGCGAGGGCGTTCGCTTGACATCCCGGTTCATCTTCGGCGGATTGCCGAGCAGCATTTGCATTGGCATGTCGACAACGTCGTTGTCGAAGTCTCGATCGGTAACCCGCAAATTGCCGTCGCTCGTCAGCGTTCCGATCACTGAAACCGGGCAGCGTTCGCGGTCGCACAGCGCTTCGAATGCATCAATATCGTCATCAGCAACGATTAACACGTAGCGCTCCTGCGCTTCGTTGCACCAGATGCCCATCGGTGACATGCCCGGTTCGGCATTATCGATCAGGCGCAGCTCGATCTCCGCGCCATGCTTGCTGTGATCAACCGCCTCCGGCACGGCATTCGACAGGCCGCCTGCGCCGACGTCGTGGATCAGCAATATCGGGTTGTTATCCCCCATTTCCCAGCATCGATCGATGACTTCCTGCGCGCGCCGCTCCATCTCCGGGTTGCCACGCTGCACGGAAGCAAAGTCGAGGTCCTCGCTCGAGGTACCGCTGGCAAGTGACGACGCCGCGCCGCCGCCGAGGCCGATAAGCATGGCGGGTCCGCCCAGTACCACAACTTTGGCGCCGACGGGCACATCGATCTTCCTCGCATGCTGGGCACGGACGTTTCCGAGGCCGCCGGCGACCATGATCGGCTTGTGGTAGCCGCGAATCTCGTTGTCGGGCAGCCCGGGCACCCGACTCTCAAACGTGCGAAAGTAACCGGCGAGATTCGGCCGCCCGAATTCATTGTTGAAGGCGGCCCCGCCGATGGGCCCATCCATCATGATTTCCAGCGGCGTAGCCATCCGATCCGGATGCGGAAAGTCATCTTCCCAGGGTTGTCGATACCCGGGGATGCGCAGATGCGACACCGTGAATCCGGTCAAGCCGGCTTTCGGCTTCGCGCCCAGGCCGGTCGCGCCTTCGTCACGAATCTCGCCGCCAGCACCGGTTGCCGCACCCGGAAATGGAGATATCGCCGTGGGGTGATTGTGCGTCTCCACCTTCATCAGTATATGGATGGGTTCATCAATGAACTCGTATTGGCGATTCTCCGCGCCGGGCATCAGGCGTGCCCCATCAGACCCTTCGATCACGGCTGCATTATCGCTGTACGCGGACAGCACGCCATCCGGCGTCTTGTCGGTCGTCGACTTAATCATCGGAAACAGTCGCTGTTCTTGCGGCTCTCCGTCGATGACCCAGCTCGCGTTGAAAATCTTGTGCCGGCAGTGTTCGGAATTCGCCTGCGCAAACATCATGAGTTCCGCATCGGTCGGATCGCGGTCAAGATCAGCGTAACAGCGCTCGAGGTAGTCGATTTCGTCGTCCGACAGAGCGAGTCCGAGACCCACGTTGGCAGCAACCAGCGCCTGCCTTCCGTCACGCCTTAGCGGTACACCGACAACCGGCACCGGATCATGGGCAGCGAACAGCGCGGCCGCTTCATCGACCTGGTCGAAAACCGTCTCGGTCATGCGATCGAAAAGCAGGTGGCTTAACGCGGTGACGGCGTCATCCTCAACCTTTGCAGAAAAGGTCAGGCCGTAGCAGATACCGCGTTCGACACGATTGACCGCTCCAATCTCGCAAGCTTTGACAATGTCGGTCGCCTTGCTGGACCATGGGGAAATAGTCCCGGGGCGCGGTACGACATAGCGCTTTCGAGCGAGCTTTCCGAAGCGGGACGGTTTGTCTCCGGACAGCAGCAATGTGTCCAGTCGCGAGCGATCCTGCTTGCTGAGCGGGGCGTTGGTGTCCACGAGGTAGACAAATCGTGCGTCAATACGCTTGACGCGCCCATCCGCCCGTTGCAGTGCACGAGTCAGTTTCGCGAGGCGAAAATTGGACAGCGCCGACTGTCCGGGCAATTCCAGCATGTCGGTAGGTAGGACCTTATTCTCGCGTGGATGGCATAGGAATCGTGATGATACTAGAACCTATGTCAACCACCTACTTGTTGCGATCACCCGGCGTGTAGACGGGCAGCGGAAACTGCGCCACGTTGCCGCCCTCGAGCTTGCTGATCTTACTGACGCCGTGCTTGTCGACTTCGTCGATGCGGATAATCGAATGCATCGGCAGATAAGTGCGCCGCACGTTTTCAAATTCTGACTTGATGCGTTCCTCGGACGGATCGACAACCAGCGTCGTGCGCTCCCCGAAAACCAGTTCTTCGACCTGGACGAAGCCGAACAGGTCACCGTGATCGACATGCCGGGCATAGATCTCATAGACCTGTCCCTGGCTCATGAAAACGACTTTGAAAATTGTCTTATCACTCATATCGGCGATGCAGTGTACCCAAAACAAGCTTATATGGCTCGGTTTGCCGAAAATCAAGGCCTTAGCTATTTTCGGCGGCTTCGATTATGTGAACTGAGTATCAGCCTATCTCATTGATTCGATGCACAATTAAGCGCTGGTTGAGAGGAAAGCCATGGCACTGCAACTCGAAATAGTCAGCGAGCACCGCGAACTCGTTGGTGACGACGCGGTACGCGAGTTCCACGAAGAAGGCGGCACCATCGGCCGTTCTCTGCAAAACGACTGGATACTGCCCGATCCTGATCGCTATATCTCCGGCCGTCACGCAACAATCGATCACAAAGGCGGCATCTACTACCTGCTGGACACCAGCAGTAACGGCGTCTATTTCAATGACGAGGTCGAGCCGGTTGGCAAGGGCAATCCACGACGCCTGTTCAACGGCGACCGTATCCGCATGGGCGACTTCGAGTTCACGGTGTCGCTCGACTCCGGCGAGAGCCTGGTCGTGCCGCTGGACGCCGAACCCGCCGCCGCAGCGGATCACAGTCGGCAGGTCGTCGACGAGGTCTCGTTGCGCACCGGCGTGAAACTGCTGGACGAGGAAGAAATTACCGGCGATGACGAGTTCCAGTCGGTGCTGTTTGGAAATCCGAACGAGGCACCCAAGACGCCGCCGCCCGTCAAGGAAGAGAAACGTTCACCGATGCCGGCCGCCAATGATACGAAGCCGGAACGGAAGAAGACCCGGTCCGCATCGAGTTCGGCTGACGATCTTTTCAACTCATTCCTGGAAGGCGTAGGCATAACACCGACCGAACTCCACCCGTCGGTCAATCGTTCGGCGATGATGCTTACCGCCGGTCACGTGCTGCGTGAATTTGTTGAAGGCGCCGTGAATCTGCTGGCAGCCCGCGCCAACCTGAAGAATGCGTTCCAGCTTGATCAGACAACGGTTATGCCGCGGTACAACAACCCGATGAAGTTTTCCGAGAGCCCGGTGGACCTGATTAAGCAGCTGCTGGTCGGCGACGAGGGCGACTACCTCGGCGCCAAAGATTCCGTTCGCGAAGCCTGCCATGACCTCCTGAATCACCAGAACGCTTTTCTTGACGCCATGAACAGCGCGTTCATCGAATTCGCCGATCGATTCGCCCCTGAGGAACTTGAGGAAGGCTTCGATCGCGCGATGGGCGGCAGCAAGCTTCTGTCATTCATGAACAAGTCCAAGTATTGGGACCTGTATCGAGATCTTTACCCCATTCTGACCGAGAAAGGCGGCGGGCGATTCCCGCAGATGTTCGGCGAGGAGTTTGTCCGCGCCTACGAGCGCCAGGTCGCAGAGTACCAGCGTCGCGACCGCGAGAAACTGAACGAGACCCGCGCCGGCTCGACGGACCGCGAGCCGAACCTCGCGGCCACGCAAAAGCTCGTGCACAAGAAAATCTGGGCTGAGGAAAGCGAGGACGACGAAGACAGCACAAGTGTCAGCGACACGGCCGCGACCGATGTCGATCAGCTGGACCAGAGCTTCATCGACGAGCTCGATAACAGCATGGCCGAAGATCTGTCCCAGGATCAGCTCAAAGCCTAGTCCCTGCGATTCTGCCTGTTGCCGATCAGGTCGTCGACGACCGCCGGATCGGCGAGCGTTGACGTATCGCCGAGGTTGTCAAAGTCATCGGCGGCAACTTTTCTCAAGATGCGGCGCATGATCTTGCCTGAGCGCGTTTTCGGCAGTCCCGGCGCCCACTGGATGAGGTCGGGTTTGGCGATAGGTCCGATTTCCCGGCGGACCCAGGTCTGCAGCTCGGCGCGCAGCTCGTCACTGGCCTCAATACCTTCCATCAGCGTGACATAGGCATAGATACCCTGACCCTTGATATCGTGGGGGTACCCGACCACGGCCGCCTCGGCGACGTGCTCGTTCGATACCAGCGCGCTCTCGATCTCGGCCGTTCCCATACGATGTCCGGAGACGTTGAGTACGTCATCGACCCTGCCTGTAATCCAGTAGTAGCCATCCTCGTCGCGACGAACGCCGTCGCCCGTGAAATAGCTGCCCTCAAACGTAGCAAAGTAGGTATCGATAAAGCGCTGATGATCGCCATAGACGGAACGCATCTGGCCCGGCCAGCTGTCGGTAATAATCAGGTTGCCTTCGACCGCACCGTGGAGCGAGTTACCTTCGCCGTCGACGATCTCCGGCTTGATGCCGAACAGCGGTTTGGTCGCGGACCCGGGTTTCAGCGCGGTGGCACCCGGTAGCGGGCTGATGAGTATGCCGCCGGTCTCCGTCTGCCACCAGGTATCGACGATCGGGCACCGCGAATCACCGACAACCCGGTAGTACCAGTCCCACGCCTCGGGATTAATGGGTTCGCCCACCGAGCCGAGCAGGCGCAGACTCTTCCGGGAGGTGCTTTCAACAGGCTCATCGCCCTCGCGCATCAGTGCCCGAATCGCGGTCGGAGCCGTGTAACAGATATTGACCTGGTGCTTGTCACAAACCTCCCAGAAACGCGATGACGTCGGGTAGTTCGGTACACCTTCAAACATCAGCGTAATCGCACCGTTTGCGAGCGGCCCGTAAACAATATAGGTGTGCCCTGTCACCCAACCCACATCGGCCGTGCACCAGTAGATGTCCCCGGGGTGATAGTCGAACACATACTCGTGGGTCATTGCGGCAAAAACGAGGTAGCCACCGCTGGTATGCAGGACGCCTTTCGGCTTTCCGGTAGAGCCAGACGTGTACAGAATAAACAGCGGATCCTCGGCCCCCATTTCCTCGCAAGGACATTCGGCGTCGACTTCTTTTTCGATCTCGTGCAACCAGACGTCACGGCCATCAACCCAGCCGACATCAGCGCCCGTATTCCTGACGACGAGGACCTTTTCGAGGGTCGTTACGTCCGGATTGGCGGCCGCGGCATCGACGTTTGCTTTTAAAGGCACGCGCTTGCCGCCGCGAAGACCCTGGTCAGCCGTAATCACGATCGTCGAATCACAGTCGATGATCCGCCCCGCCAGCGCGTCCGGTGAGAAACCGCCAAACACAACCGAATGGACCGCGCCAATGCGCGCACAGGCCAGCATCGCGACCGCCGCATCCGGGATCATCGGCATATAGATAGTGACACGGTCACCTTTCTTGGCCCCCAGCGCTTTGAGCGAATTCGCGAATCGGCAAACGCGCGCATGGAGCTCGCTGTAAGTGATCTTGAGATCATTCGCCGGGTCATCGCCCTCCCAGATGATCGCGACGTCGTCGCCCTTGGTCTCGAGATGCCGATCGATACAGTTGTAACAGACGTTCAGCGAGCCGTCCTGGTACCAGCGGATGTGCAAATCGTCCTTCGCGAAGGAAACGTCCTTGACCTCGGTAAACGGTTTGATCCAGTCGATCCGTTTGGCCTGCTCCGCCCAAAACCCCTCGTTGTCTTCGATCGATCGCTTGTACATCGCCTCGTACTGGGCTTCATCGACCAACGCGCGTTCTCGCACCTCGGCCGGGACCGGATAAATCTGTTCTGCCATGATGTTTTGCCTTCCTGTCTTGACTCTTGGTCTACTTCAACATTTTCAATAAACGCTGCGCCTGAACGAGGTGCGGCCGATCGATCATCCGACCATCCAGACCGACCGTTCCGACACCCGGGTTCGCGGCAAACAGCGCAACGATGCGTTCGGCTCTTTCTATCTCCGCCGCTGACGGCAAGAACGCCGCATTGATCGCTTCGACCTGCGCCGGATGAATCGCGAGCATTCCGCTGAAACCGTCCCGACGTGCACGGGCTGCATAGCGTAGCAGCCCATCGTGATCTCGGAAGTCCGTAAAGACCGTATCCAATGCCGTAACTTCCGCTGCTGCCGCCGCCAGCAGGCAGAACGATCGTGCCATTTCGTAAAGCGGCAGCCAGTTGCCCTGCTCGTCACGATTCGCAGTCGCGCCGACGGCGGCGCTCAGATCCTCGGCGCCCCATGACAAGCCAAACAGACGCTCTGTAGCCCCCGCGTAGCTGTCCAGCGTGAACAACGCCTCCGGCCTCTCGGTACACAGCGCGATTATTTGCGTTTGGCCCGCCTGAATCCCGTGCCGTTGCTCGAGAACGTCAATATGCCCGGACAGTTTGACAACATCGGCCGCGCTACGAGGCTTTGGCAACACGATGCCGGCAGGCTTTGAAGGCATGACGGCGTCCAGATCGAGCAGCGCGTCGTCGCTGTCGACAGGATTAATACGAACCCAGACCTTGTCTTTACCTGGCAGATATTCCGCGGCAATAAGCCGCGCTTCGCCTCTGGCATCTGCCGCGACCGAGTCCTCGAGGTCAACGATCAGCGCATCGGCGCCGGCACTACCTGCCTTCTCGAGCTTGCGTCGGCTGTCGGCCGGAACAAACAAGAAGCTGCGATTCACGCAGGTCTTCTCAGCATCAGCGCCGACCGCTTGCATTCGGCCACGAGCTCATCATGTTGATTGAACGCCCGGTGAGAAAAAATCACGATGCCATTGTCGGGGCGCGACTTGCTGTCGCGCAGCTCCAGCACCTCCGTCTGTATATGGATCGTGTCGCCGCAAAATAATGGTTGTGGGAAACGCACGTCGTCCCAGCCGAGATTCGCGACCGCAGTTCCGTGCGTTGTATCGTTAACAGAGATACCCACCATGAAGCTCAGGGTAAGGCAACTGTTGATGATTGGTCTGCCGAATTCCGTGCCGCTCATATACTCGGCGTCGAGATGCAGAGCCGCAGGGTTGTGCGTCATCGTCGTCAAGAGCACATTATCGGTTTCGGTAATCGTCCGACGTATCGGGTGCTCGATAATCTGGCCGACGCTGAATTCCTCGAAATACAGTCCTGGCATTTGCGGCTCGCAAGCTGTTTCGGGCGAGAGGTAATTGTGCCAGCGTAGCGCACAGCAATACAGTAGCAAGAGCATGATTGCGCGTTGTATTTTCGTTGACGTAGCGCATAATCACACGGGTAGTTGCTATTTCAGCTTTACGGGAACGCTCATGAAACTGACTCGACGTGAATTTACAAAGGCGAGTCTTGGCGCCGCGTCGCTCACGATGCTGTGCAGTTCGGGCGCACTCGCCGACGCCGCGCGCTTGATGACGAAGACCATACCGTCTTCGGGCGAACAGCTTCCGGTCATCGGCCTTGGCACCAATCGCTACGGCGTCGGCCAAACCGAGACAGCGCGGGCTCCCCTGCGAGCGGCACTGGAACGCTTTCATCGATTGGGCGGTAGCGTCATCGACACGGCGCCTATGTACCGCACCTCGGAATCGGTACTTGGTGACCTGATTGCGGAACTCGGAATTCGCGAGGATTTGTTCCTGGCAACGAAGGCGGATCGTACCGACAGCGGCGCTGGCACCATGGAACAGATGCAGGAGTCGATGAGCAGGCTGAAGACGGACCGCATCGACCTGATGCAGGTCCACAACCTGCGCGGATGGCGGCATGCGCTGCCTGCCATGCGGGATTGGCAGCAGGAGGGCCGCATCCGCTACATTGGAATTACGACCTCGCGATCATCGCAATACGCGGAATTCGAGCAGGTCATGCGGCGGGAAGAGCTCGACTTCGTGCAGGTGAACTATTCGCTCGAACAGCGCGAAGCGGCCGAGCGAATTCTGCCGCTTGCAGCGGAACGTGGAATGGCCGTGATGATCAACCGGGCTTTCGGCGGTGGCCGCATTTTCGACAAGGTAGGCGACCGGCCGGTACCGTACTGGGCAGAAGCGTTCGGATGCACCAGCTGGGCGCAGTTCCTGCTGAAGTACGCGATTAGTCACCCGGCCGCGACGCTCTGTATTCCGGGAATGACGAAACTTCGTCATGTCGATGACAACTTCGGTGCCGCGCGGGGCAGGCTACCCGATGCGGAGGAACGAATGCGGCAGGAGGAATTCTTCGACGCGCTGTAAGACGTCAGTTCTTCGCGCGCTCGATTGCCTCGACGATGAGCTGCCTGGCCTTGTCCGCGCCGTGCCAATCGCCCATTTTGACCCATTTCCCGGGCTCCAGGTCTTTGTAGTGCTCGAAGAAATGCTCCACCTGCTGAATCGTGATTTCAGGAAGATCCGAATACTCGAAAACGGCATCGTAGCGTTTGCTGACCGCGTGTGACGGAACCGCAATAATTTTCTCGTCCTGCCCGGCATTATCCTCCATGATTAGCACGCCGACGGGTCGCACGTTGATTAGACAACCGGGCACCAGTTGCCGCGTGTTGACGACCAGTACGTCAATTGGATCACCGTCTTCGGACAAGGTGTGCGGAACGAAGCCGTAGTTCCCCGGGTAAGCCATTGGCGTATACAGGAACCGATCGACGACCAGGGTGCCGGCGTCTTTATCCAGCTCGTACTTGATCGGCTGACCGCCCAACGGGACTTCGATAATGACGTTAATGTCGTCCGGTGGTTTGTGGCCGATGGCGATGGCGTCGATGCGCATGATTCGATTTCCTCGTTAGTGACCGTTCAGGACGGGGAACAGCCTATCGCGAACGCCAGTAGGCCGTTACGAAATGCAGTATATTGGCTATCTTCCCGTGAGCAAGAACGATCATCAGATGAACTTGTCGAGATTCGCCGGCGCAGTGCTGGCCTGTACGCTAATTATCGGATGCGCGCCGTTTGATTCGCCCAGGCGCGATGCTGACCGGCCGGCGGAGGTTGACATTCGCGACGCCGCTGCCCCCTGGCAACGGGGCGCCATCGTCACCGCAGCGAATCCTCATGCGGTTGCGGCCGCCGTCGAGGTTTTGGAGAAAGGCGGCCACGCAGTGGAGGCGGCGATCGCGGCACATGCGGTGCTTGGTCTCGTCGAACCGCAGAGTTCCGGCCTGGGCGGTGGGGCATTCATGCTTGTTTACGAACGTGCCGGCGGCGACCTGACCTTTCTGGACGGCAGGGAATCTGCACCTGCAGGCGCCACGGTCGACATGTTCGTTCGTGACGGCGAAGCCATGAGCTTTCTGGATGCCTGGCAGAGCGGCCTGGCCGTGGGCGTCCCCGGCGCGGTCGCGCTGTACAAGCGCGCGCATGACGACTACGGCAAGCTGCCGTGGGCCGAGCTGTTCGAGCCCGCCATTCGACTTGCCGAGCTAGGCTTCAAAGTGTCTCCGCGCATGGCCAAATCGCTGGTCTATGTGGCGCCTATCGGCCGACTCGACGAGAATCCCGACACGGCGGCGTACTTTTTTCCGAACGGACAACCGCTGCAGGTCGGACACTTGCTGCGGAACCCGGAGTATGCGGCAACACTTCGCCGTATCGCGGCAGAAGGCATCGAGGCGTTTTACACGGGCGAGATCGCCGAGGCGATCGCAAAGGCGGCCCAGGCAGAACCACTCGGCGGCACTCTATCGGTTGAAGACATCGCCAGCTACGAGGTCATCGAGCGCCCCGTTATCTGTGGCAGGTTCAGAGTGCAGAAGATCTGCACAACATCGCCGCCGTCGTCGGGCATTGCGCAGATCATGATTGCCGGAATTTATGATCACCTTGTGACGGCGGCGACGACGCAGCAGGACAAAGTCGCGGCATTTGTCGACGCACAGCGACTCGCTTACGCCGACCGCGATCATTATATCGGCGACCCCAGGTCAGTCAGCATTCCAATCGATGATCTGCTGCATCCGGACTATATTCGTCACCGTGCCGGCGAGCGATTCGCGCCGGCGGAGACGCCCCGTCATGGCGATCCTGGTGAGGTGCTGCGTGACAGGCCGATTGCACATTTACTGGGCCCTGATAAGACCCGCGAGGCGCCCGGGACGACTCATCTGTCGATTATCGACGGTCAGGGCAATGCCGTGGCAATGACCGCTACCGTCGAGTTCTACTTCGGTTCCGGGCGCTGGGCGCACGGCTTCCTGCTGAATAACGAGATGACCGATTTTGCGCGCGAACCGTCAGCCGACGGCAAACCCGTTGCGAACGCGATTGTCCCCGGGAAGCGGCCGCGGTCTTCTATGTCGCCGACGATGGTATTCGATCAGGATGACGAAATCGTCATGGTCACGGGGTCCCCGGGCGGCAATTCGATTCCGGCCTACGTTTCGAAGACGATTGTTGCGGTGCTGGACTGGGGCATGTCCGCCCAGGAAGCCGTCGATTTCCCAAACATCGTGGCACGTGGCGACAAGGTTCGCGTCGAAGTGGCCGCCTCGCCCGGGCGGGCTCTCGCTTCGGATCTCAGAGATCGCGGCTACACCGTGGAGGAGCGTGAGGGCGAGAATTCTGGCCTGCACGTAATTGTTGTCCGGCCGGACCGGCTGGATGGCGCCGCCGACAAGCGCCGCGAAGGCATCGTCCGGACAATTAGCGTGCGCTGATTGGGACACGCGAAGCGACCACGCACGCGAAACTGACAATCAATTTTTTCGACTGGAATACGTCGCCGGATTCACGAGTGGCGACATCGCGAACAGCGCGGGAATCTCGAGTCGGATTGTCGTGGTCGTCCCCTCTAGCAGCCTGTTGATAAAGTAGTAAGCTCTGCGTTGCGCCTCTCGTAAAGGTGCCCAACCTGTACGTCGAGACGCGCCTTGATCGCAATTCTGAGCATGTAACTGAGCCTCCAAATACTTTATCAACAGGCTGCTAGATCTGAATGGTCTGGCCTCGCTCGGCGATAAAGACTGGTGCATCGAGATCGGCGCGCATTTTTCCGGCAAGGGCCTTCTGCGCGGCGGGTTCGCCGTGAACCAGGTACGCAGGCGGGCGGCCCTGAAACGTGTCGTACCAGGCAATCAGGTCCGCCTGATCACCGTGGGCTGACAGTCCACCGATTGTGTGCAGCTGGCAGCGCACGCGAAACTCCTCACCGTAGAGTTTGATCGTCTCGGCGCCGTCGACGAGCCGCCTGCCGAGCGTACCGTAGGCCTGGAAACCGACGATAAGAAGGTGACATTCGGCCCGCCATACGTTGTTTTTCAGATGATGCAAAATCCGGCCGCCGCTGCACATGCCGCTACCCGCGATTACGATCGCCCCGGATTCGATCTCGTTGATGCGCATGGACGCTTCCGGCGTCAAGGTCTGGTGAAAGTTAGGCAGGTCGGGCAGGTTTGAGTCAGGACCAAATAGCTTTGCGCCATACAGATGCCGGTACCGGGCGTAGGTGGCGGTCGCCTCGATTGCCATCGGGCTATCGAGGTAAATCTGCCATCTATCCAGCTGCCAGCGTTCGAAATTCTCGGCCATCAGGTACAGCAGATCCTGCGTTCGCCCGACGGTGAATGCCGGTATCAATACGTTACCCGAGTCGGCGCGTGCGGCGGCAAAGACGGCCGTCAGCTCCTCCATCGTCTGGTCAAATGGCCGATGCAGGCGATCGCCGTAGGTGCTCTCGAGCAGGACCGTATCGGCCTGCGGCAGTGCTGCCGGCGGGTCCATGACCGGCGCGTCGCGGTAGCCCAGGTCACCGCTGAATACCAGCGTGCGGCTGCCGCTGTCCTCGGTATAGGTCAGTTCGACGATGGCGGAACCGAGAATATGTCCGGCATCGAAGAACCGTAGCGTCAAGCCTGGCGCTACGGTTATCTCGTCACCATAGGCGACACCTTCGAAGAGCTTCAAACTGGCTTCGGCATCCTCGAGCGTGTATAGCGGCTTGATGAATGCCTGGCCTTTCCTCCGCCGTTTGCGATTTTCCCATTCTGCATCTTTTTCATTCAGATAGCCGGAGTCCGGCAGCATGATCTCGCAGAGCGCTTTGGTTGCGTTCTGCACATAAACGGGCCCCTCGTAGCCCTGTTTGGCTAGTAGTGGCACTCGACCCGAATGGTCGATATGCGCATGGCTCAGGATCACGGCGTCAATGTCGCCAACATCGACTGGAAATGGATCGGCATTGCGACGTTCGTTATCGGCGCCGCCCTGAATAAGCCCGCATTCCAACAGCACAAGGTGCGGGCCCGCACGTACGACATACAGCGAGCCGGTGACCTCACCCGTCGCCCCAACGAACTGCAGCTCGAACGTCATCAGACCGCCTCCCCAACCCTGAACGTGGCGTATGCCACGTACATTGCGATTATGACTATTGCGTGGCGCTTCTGAATACCCGATCTACGGAACAGAAACGTCAATACGACGAATGTCAGCACGAACAGGAACGGCAGCTCGTAGCGCAACATATCGACATCAAACTCGAGCCTCGTGATCGACGCCGCAACGCCGATCGGCACCAACGTGTCGAAGACGTTACTGCCAATGATATTGCCCAGCGACAATTCAGACCTGCGCCTCAATACGGCACCAATGGAAATCGACAGCTCGGGCAAACTGGTCCCTATCCCAATGATGATAACGGCGACGACTGACTGGTCCACATTGAGCGTCGCTGCGACCCGAGTTGCAGATGATACGGTGAGTTCGGCACTGCCGATCACAAGCAGCAGCCCTACCGCCAGGTATGCGATGGCACTTGCCAGCCTCGTCGACCACCATCCGGCACCGCCTTCATTGACCGAGGCAGCGTCGGACAGAACGCGCAGCAGATAAACGGCGTAGAATACGACGAGCGTGATTCCCTCGGTTCGCGACACGTATCCATCCAGGGCCGCGAGCGCGAGGAGTATCACCGACCCCAGCAAAGCAATACCCTGTTGAACGACAACCGTTCTTGGCATGGTCAGATAGCCGAACAGACCGGCGATTCCGAGAACGAGCCCGATCTGACCCAAAGTACTGCCGAGGGCGCTGCCAACGACGATGTCGGACACGTCGCCCGCCCGGAGGTTTTTTATCGCTGCGTCGACGGCGATCGACAGCTCGGGCAGATCGCTGCCTATCGATAGAATAGCGATGCCGACGACGAATTCTGATATGCCAAAGCGCTCTGCTACCGCGACGGCGCCGCGGATGGTCACTTCCGTGCCGTACCAGAGGCCGGCGAGACCCGCCAATAATCCAATAAATTCCATACTCGGTAGCTGCCGGCCGGTATCAAAATCAGATCTGCTTCGTGTAGCACGAATTCGAAGCGCGGCAAAATGCGATAATCTACCTACCCGCTCGTCTTAGCTATTCGCCTGCACCCATCGAACGATGTCGGCTGCTCCCATGGCACCGGGCTGTCGAGCAACTTCCCGGCCGTTTTTGAAGAGGACCAGCGTTGGAATACTCCGGATTCCGAACTGCGTCGCAATGGTCTGCTCGGTTTCCGTATTCAATTTGGCGAGCCTGGCTGCGGGTTCGAGCTGCTTCGCTGCTTGCTCGAACGCCGGCGCCATCATCTTGCAGGGCCCGCACCAGGACGCCCAGAAATCCACAACGACCGGGATGTCATTGCGATTGGTATGTTTCTGAAAATTGCCTGCTGTTAGTTCCATCGGCCGGGCGCCGAATAATGGTGCGTGACACCTGCCGCATCTGGGACCCTCGGCGATGCGCGCCGAGGGAATCCGGTTTATAGCATCGCATGCCGGACAAACGATGTGCTGCGAGCCTGACATGGACATACCTCCCGCAAACGTCGATTACCCGAATCTTGTAGCCGGAGCCACGAATTCAAGTGCTGTCACTGGTCTCGAGGCGGCGCAGGCGCTCGCGCATCGCTTCGATTTCCTCCATCAGATCCAGAGCGAGAGCAATACCTGAGAGATTGATGTTCAGGTCTTCGTACAGCCGCCTTGCCGTGCGCGCTCGCTTGAGACTCGATCCCGAAAAACGCCATTGAGTTTGTAATCGGCCTGCGGGCTCGAGCACACCCTCATCAACGAGTTCGATAAGCCATTCGGTCGATGTGGAGCAGGCGTGACTTAGTTCGGTAAGCGATAGTTCAGCGCTTTCCTCCACTATGACACCGGTCAGTACCTTTTTTCCCATGGCCGCTTACACTCCCAACTTGCTGCGCGGATTGAACGAAAGTTGCTGCTGCATATCCTGGTACAGCTCCCTGGCAGCGGGGCTATCCGCGGGCGGCAAGGTAATCGACAACTCGACGAAGAGATCGCCCGGCGGCTTTCCGGGAATACCGCGCTGCTTGAGACGCAGTTTGCGTCCGTCCGCCGTGCCTGCGGGAATCTTCAAATCGACCGGTCCCGCAGGCGTGGGGACTTTGACCGTTGCGCCAAGCGCGGCTTCCCATGGCGTAACCGGCAGCTTCAGATAGACATCGCGACCTTCCACCTTGTAAAGCCTGTGCGGATTGAACTCGATCTCCAGGTACAGATCGCCGGCTCGACCACTGCCGAGACCTGGAGAGCCCTGGCCCGCGAGCCGAATGCGCTGTCCCTGTTTGACGCCTTTAGGAATTTTGACATTCAGTGTTCGTTGCCGGGTGCTCACGTGCCCCGTGCCATCGACTTCCGGGGCTCGCAGCGTGATGCTCCGCGAGGCGCCCTGGTAGGCGTCTTCCAGGTCAATCATCACCTTCGCATGATGATCTTCGCCGTGCGCATGCATCCCCTCGCGACTGCGCGCGCCCGGCGACGACTGGAAGCCGCGCCCGAACAGAGATTCGAAAAAGTCGCTGAAAGCCGCGGCATCCCCTCCACCGGGCGCGCCGCTGAATTCGAAACCCGCATCCCAATCCGGCGGCGGCCTGAACTCCTGGCCCGCTTTCCAGTTTGCGCCGAGCTGATCGTAGGCCGCGCGTTTCTCGGGATCTTTGAGCACGGCGTAGGCTTCCCCGAGGTCCTTGAAACGTGCTTCAGCATCGGCTTCCTTGCTGACATCGGGATGGTACTTGCGGGCCAATTTTCGATAGGCGCGCTTGATCTCGTCCTGACTCGCGCCGCGCTCGAGCCCCATTATCTTGTAGTAGTCCTTGTAGTCCATACCCTGCCCCGCCGCGCCCTAGATGCCGCGATACTCACAAAATCAAACAACGACCGAATCTACGTCAGTGTGCAATTTGTAAGCGATAGTACGCGCCGAAGAACCGGCCGCTACAGGCAATACTCGACTGCGATGCCGGGCAGGTTGTTCACGGCGTACTTGCCACTGCAGCAGCCTGAACCGTGCCACCGGCTGACGACAGCGCCTGCTCGAAAATATCACAATTGGTTTGCCACGTTGGTACCGTTTGATAATCGGCATCGGCCACAGCCAGCGCGCGCAATATCGCGGCACCGAGGGCCTGCGGGTCCCCCGGTTCGACGAGACTGTCTGGATGTCGATGCAGAATCCACTCGGTCGCACGGGTCCGGGTCGCAACAACGGGCACCTGGCAACTCATCGCCTCGTAGAGTTTGACGGGGTAACTGTAGTGCCCAAACGCGGATGCACGATTGGTAACCACGAGGACATCCATGCTGTTCAGCAGGAGTGGTACTTTGTCATCGTCGATGAAGCCCAAGGATCGAATCGAATCCGGCAGCGGCACGTTGCTCCAGGTTCGGCCGGAGTGAACGAATTGCACCTCAGGCCGTTCTTCAAGCACAAGCGGAATCGCGTCGAAAAGAACGTCGACGCCTCGACTACTGTGCATCGAACCGCAGTAGCCGACAAGTGGCGCGCTCACCGACAGCTGCAACGCCTCGCGGCACTTCAGTCTGTCGCGGGGCGTAAAGCCGATCGGATCGGCTGCCATCGGAACGACGGCTGAATGCCGGTCTTCCACACCTTGCGACATCAGAGCAAGGAGGTCCGGCCCGGCGGCGGTAAGCAAATCGCTGCGTCGCAGCGCTCGTCGCCAAAGCCAGTGCAATGGCCTGGCCCAGGACATATAGCTCTCATAGTTGTCGTAAGCATCAATGCACGAAAGCAACCCGTGTTTGCGAGCGATGCGCTCGGCAAAGATGCCAAAATAGGTATCCGAAAACCCGATTACCCAGTCCGGCGCCAGATCGGCAATTTGTTGCTCGACAGACCCGACATAGCCAAATAACGGAGACGAGGTCCATCGTATGCCGTGGGCATCAAACTTGAGCTTGTCTCCGTTCTCATAATCGAGCAGCGCGATCGAAACCCGGTGTCCGCGTTCGCCCAGTATCCTCGGCAGATGGAAAAACCGGCCATAAGGATTGCGAGCGAGGTCCCTGCCCATTGGCCTGCGCTTGCTTAGAAAAAGGAGCTTCATTCGATACCTGGCCGTTAGCGATGATCGCATCAGACGTAGAGCGTGAATTCGATAATTGCTTCGCTATTGCTTACAACTTACTATCACTCGCAATTGACCACTCACACTTGTCGTGAGCAAAACAGCATGACATGTCCGGGGCCGCGATCTTGAGCCGAGGGTACCAATACAACTTCTCCAAGAACAGTCCATATGTTTACGACACGGAAGATCGTGAGCGCAAGGCCCGCACAATGCTCACTGTACTGGATGATTGCCTGCAAAAACCCCTGTCCGACTGTGATGTGCTGAATGTGGGCGGATCGGCCGGCGCAATCGACAATTTTCTCGCCGACCATGCCGGCAGGGTAATCGGTATCGATATCGATGACGCCGCGATACAGCACGCTCAGCAGACATTTGTCAAAGACAACCTTGAGTTTCGGGTTGCCGATGCATTGAACCTGCCGTTCGACGATGCCAGCTTCGATGTCGTGATTTGCTCGCACGTGTACGAACACGTGCCGGACCCTGTGCAGATGTTCGCTGAGATTCATCGGGTGCTTCGGCCAGCCGGCATTTGCTATTTTTCAGCGGGCAACCGACTGATGTGGAATGAGCCCCACTACAATCTGCCGCTGCTGGCGATACTGCCGCGGCCATTGGCCCATGTTTATATCAGGCTTTCGGGCAAAGCCGATCGGTATCATGAGAAACACCTGACCTACTGGGGTCTCAAGTCCCTGGTCCGGAACTTCAGGCGCAATGACTACACCGTTCGCCTGATCAACGAAACGGGCAAATTTCACACCGATTACATGTTGCCCGCGGGCAGCTTGAAGGCCCGCATCGCGAGCGTAGTTGCAGGCTGGTTCTACTGGGCGCTGCCGGGATACATATGGGTCCTGCAAAAGTAGTTACTCGAGACAGCCGGAGTTACACAACTTGACTCGCCAGTCGGTCCTGGTCGTGACGCGCAATTATCCTCCGCTTACCGGCGGCATGGAACGGCTGATGCAGCACACGGTAGAAGCGCTGGCTACGCAATACGACGTGACCCTGATCGGGCCAAGCGGATGCGGTGAATACGCTCCGTACGGCGTGACGTCATACGAATGCCCGCCGGCGCCGCTCTCTTTTCTTACGACGGCGCTGCTGAAGGGCTGGCGATTGACCCGGAAGATGTCGTTCGACATGGTGTTCGGCGGCAGTGGACTGGTTGCCCCGATAACCTGGATCCTGTCGAGAATCGCCGAGGCGCGCTCTGTAATACTGGTTCACGGACTCGATCTGGTCGTCGATAACTTCGTATACCAATGGTTCTTTGTGCCCTGCTTGCGACGCCACGATCGGCTTATCGCTAACAGCCAAAATACACGCCGCATCGCCAGCGAAAAGGGCTGCGAGTCGAACCGGATCCTGGTAGTCAATCCAGGCTCGACTATTCCGCCAGAGTCGGCACTACGCGATAAAGATCAACTGCGCGCGGATCTGGGTTTTCCGGAGAATAGAATTGTCCTATTCGTCGGCCGGATGGTCAGGCGCAAAGGCCTGGCCGAGTTCCTGGAGCAAGCCTGGCCCCTGGTGATGCATGCAGAACCCGACGCACTATTACTGATTGCCGGCGACTCGCCCGACGACGCGCTCCTCAAGGACCCGCAAGGCGCGAAGCGAATCATAGCGGCGATTGAACATTGCGGTCGCGATACTTTGCGCTTCCTCGGATCCATCGAGGACGACCTGCTGTGGAATTGCTACGCGGCCGCCGACGCCCTCGTGTTTCCGCTGATTCGGACGAAGGGCGACGTCGAGGGATTTGGCATGGTGGCAATTGAAGCCGCGGCCAGCGGCACTCCAACCATCGCGTTTCCCGTTGGCGGCGTCGGCGATGCGGTGGCCGACGGCGTCAGTGGCATATTGGTGCCCGAAGGCGATTACGCGGCGTTCGCCGACGCGGTTGTGACACTCTGCAGGGGCGGCCCGCCCGGCCCATCGGATTGCAGGCGGCACGCGGAGAAATTCAGTTGGGATGTGCACAGCCGTAATCTGCTCCGAGCCGTCGATTTCGCCACACAAACGCGGCCACGATAATAATTTGCGTTGACAGTTCACGCAATTTCTTCCACGAGTTGCAAACGCTGGGAAGATGACCGGAACGACCCTGAAGACAATTAGGGACACGTTGAGCCTGCTGCGTTTCACGGCATTCGAGACCGCGACCGAGGAAGGCCGATCTCGAGAGCGGCATCGGCATATCGCGTGGACAACCGTGACGGCGACAGCTGCGAAAGCTGCGGCGGCCGCCGCAATGCTAGTCTCGGTACCCCTGACGCTCGGCTACCTTGGCCCCGAGCGATTCGGGCTCTGGATGGCGATAGCCGCGGTTATCGCAATGCTCGGTTTCGCGGATTTCGGCCTGGGTAACGGCATTACCGCAGGTACTTGCACGTGTCCCGGAGACGCGACTGCCGATCGCCGGCGACGGCCCGCTGCGTCAGCAACTCGAAATTATCGCGAATCGGCTGGGCATTCTCGCCGCTGTGGAATTTCTCGGCAGGCAGACTCCCGCAGACATGCCGGCCATCTACCGGCGCGCACGCCTTGCGGTGTTGCCATTCCGCGTTGCCAGCGACGGAGACCAGGAAGGTCTCGGCCTCGTCGCGGTGGGGGCGATGGGATGCGGCTTACCAGTCATCGTCGGTGATATCCCGGCCATTCAAGACTTTGTCACGCACTCAGAGACCGGCTGGATCGTTCCGCCGGGCGCGTCCGATTCGCTTGCCGATGCCATTGTTCATTTGCTGCCGGACCGTGATCTGGCTTCGCAAATCGGCGCTGCGGCACGCAGCCACGTTGTCAAGAATTTCGACTGGGCGGTCAGTGCCGGAAGGTACGACAGAATTCTGCGTCAACTCAGCCCTTGAAATGACATGACCGGGCAGCGGCAATTGAGGTAGTTTAGAGAGACCGCGATCGAATAAGAACTAATTACAACTATGGCGGGGAACAAGCGAAACCCGATGCTCGACACGGTCGAGCGCTACTTCGGCCTCGGCGATAGCGACGCCGAGGAACTTCTCGAAGAGCTCGAGCATCTGACCGTGCGCGGCGGGGACTGGCTATTCCGCCAGGGCGACGCATCCGATTCGCTGTTCTTCCTGGTGCGCGGTCGCCTTCAGGTATGGGTGGAACCTGAAGGGCGAGACGAT